>JBOHCP010000030.1:0-15824 GCA_050698875.1 Streptosporangiaceae bacterium
CGGTGATGTCGTCGTCCGCGGCCGGCCGGGCGCGGGGGTGGCCGAGCTCGGCCGTCGCGGCGGGGTCGACGGTCACGGCGAGCTGGATGGTGCGATCGAGCTCACGGGAAAGCGCGTTGGTAATGAGGGCGCGCAGCCGGGTCTCGAGCTGTTCCTTGACGAACTCGTTGGGCGCTGCGATCAGCGCGGTGTTGCCGACGAGACCCAGTGGCCTGGTGAGCTGCAGCCAGGCCCGCTGATGGGGCTCGATGCTCATGTCGGCGAGGTCGGCCAGCGAGCGGGCCCACACATCGCCGAGATCGTCGTCGCTCATTGGCCGGTCACCCGAGCCCCCCACATAGTGATCAACAGCTTTTTCCACAGCGTGTGCACGCTGTGCGGACTAACTCCGGTCACAGCGCTCCGGGGCCGCGTCGAGTCAGCGTGGAGGCCGACGGAGACTGGCCGGGACGGCCCGGTCCGCACTATCCACAGCCTAGGGCTGCGGTTCGCGGTCCGTTCGGCGAATTCCGCAGTCAGCACCGGGCGCGGACGGCGGCCGATCAGGCCGACCCGCCGCCCGCGGTGCGGTGCGGGCTCGAGCCCGTGGCCTGGTTTGACCGGTATCCGAGCCGGCGCGTACCGTGGGGAGGTCCGGCTATCCCGGTGCGGGTGAATCATGGCCCGACGCAGGTCGGCCGGTCTCCGGATGAGCCCTCGAGGATGAAGTCCTGGGTCGGCTGTTGTTGGTAGTGACGGATGCCGATGGCTGACCGGGCCGATCAAGGCCAGGCTGCCGCGGTCGGCGCAGGTTTATGTGATGAAGTGATCCGTTTTGACGGCGACCGTGTGTCGACAGACCTGCCGCACCTGGAGTTGCAGTGAGCAAGCGTACTTTTCAGCCGAACAACCGCCGCCGGGCCAGGACTCATGGCTTCCGGCTGCGCATGCGCACCCGGGCGGGCCGTGCGATTCTCGCGGCCCGGCGCCGGAAGGGGCGCACGCGCCTCAGCGCCTGATGGCGTGCGGCTTGGTGTCGTGATGCTTCCGGCTGCCGCCCGGATGCGGCGGAGCGCAGACTTCGCGGCCGCTACTCGTGCTGGGAGCAGGGCGGGACGGCCGCTGGTGTCTGGGCACCTGCTGATGTGCCGGGACGATGCCAGGCTGCCGCTGGTGGGGTTCGTGGTGAGCAAGGCGGTCGGCCCCGCGGTCGTGCGCAACAGGGTTCGCCGACGGCTTCGGCACCTGGTGCGCGGGTATCTGGGGGCGCTGCCGGGAGGTAGCCTGCTGGTGTTGCGTGCTGCACCGCGTGCGGCCGGAGCGCGCCAGGCGGATCTCGCCGCCGACGTCGGCCTGGTAATCGGAGCTTTGCTGAGGCGGCAGGGTGGGGTGACGTGCGGGTGAGCGTCGGAACAGGCCAGGAAGCCCGGCCGCCGACCGTCGCTGCCCGGCTGCTGGTAGTCCTGCTGACCGGCTACCGGCGGTTTGTCAGCCCGATGCTGGGTCAAAGGTGCAGGTTCTACCCGTCGTGCAGCGCATATGCCCTGGAAGCCGTGCAGGTGCACGGTGCGCTGCGGGGCTCATGGCTGGCCGCGCGCCGGCTGAGCCGTTGTCATCCGTTCCATCCCGGCGGCCTGGATCCGGTTCCCGGCCGGGAACCGGAGCAGGCAACCGCCGCGAAGGCGGTGACCGACGTCCGCAGTGGGGGCGTCATGAGGAAAGCACAAGGGAGCTAGCAGGTGTCGAATCCACTGAATTACCTCTATGAGGCAGTCGGCTGGGTTTTCACGCACATCTACGACGTGCTGAAGCCCGCATTCGGCGCCACTAGCGGATGGACATGGTTCTTCTCCATCGCCATCCTGGTTATCCTCATGCGGCTGCTGATCGTGCCGCTGTTCATCAAGCAGATGCACACCACCAGGGCGATGTCCTCCCTGCAGCCGCAGATGGCGGCCCTGCGCAAGAAGTACAAGAACGACAGGCAGACGCTCAACCAAGAGACGATGAAGCTCTACCAGGACGCGGGCGTCAACCCGCTGATGGGCTGCCTGCCGTTCGTGCTTCAACTGCCGCTGTTCTTCGGCCTGTTCAGCGTGCTGCGCGCGATCGCGGAGTACGCCGGCGGCACGCCGAAGTACGGGCTGCCTGAGTCGATGGTCGTGGCCGGAACGCATGCCAAGATCCTCGGCGCCTCGATCGCGGACAAGGTGCTGTTCACCGGCACCGTGCACGTGCCACTGCACGCCAAGCTCGTGATCCTCGGATTCGTCGCGGTCAGCATGGCGACGACATTCCTGACGATCAGGCAGAGTCAGAAGCGCGGCATGATGCCGACCGCGACGCCGGACAATCCGATGGCCGCGTCGCAGAAGTACATGACGTACATCATGCCGCTGTTCGCGCTGACCGGTCTGTACTGGCCGTTCGGCCTGGTCCTGTACTGGGTGACGACAAACGTGTGGACGATGGGCCAGCAGTACATCCTGGGCCGCCGGTACCCGTACACGCCGCCGGCCGCGGTCGGCGATGGTGGCGCGAAGCCGGCCCCAGCGACGGCCAAGGCGCTGACCGGCGGCAGCGTGCGGTACCCGGGCAGGAAGCCGGCGGGAAACCCGGCGGGATCCAAGGGCGGTAGCTCGGCGGCGCGGCCCGCCTCGAGCGGACCCAAGCCGGGCCGTGCGGCAGCAAACGGGGCGGCCGCGAACAGGGCGGCCGCGAACGGCTCTCGCGGGGGTGGGTCGGCGACGGCGAGCGGGGTGCTGCGGCGGCTCGGCCGCGGGCGTGCTGAACCCGATCCGCCTCCTGGCTTGCCCGAGGTTAAGCTCGTCAGACGACAGACTCAGCGGCAGTCCCGGAGTAAGCGCAGCGGCAAGGGTTAGCGGCCTAGCGGCTGGGCGGCGGGTGAGCCGGTATTCGGCGCGGGCGATGGTGGATCGGGATGGGTTCAAGGAGGAGCCTGGCATGAGCCAGCAGGACGAGGCGGTGCCTGGCGCTGGCGCTGGCGCCGAGGACGAGGACGACGCTGCGCTTGTGGTCAGCGCTGCGGCTGACGCCGGTGCCAGCGCTGAGACAGCCGGGCGCGATCTCGACGAGCCAGTCACGGACGGCGAGGACGGCGAGGACGGCGAGGAGGCTGCCGGTGAGCCACGGGCGACGGTGGCCGACCTTGAGCTCGAAGGCGAGATTGCCGCGGATTACATCGAGGGCCTGCTCGACGTCGCAGATCTCGACGGAGACATCGACATGGACGTCGAGGGTGACCGGGCCGTCGTGTCGGTGGTCGGAACCACGCTCGGTGAGCTGGTCGGCCGTCGCGGCGAGGTGCTCGAGGCGCTGCAGGAGCTGACCCGGCTCGCGGTGCATCACCAAACGGGGAGCCGGACCCGGATGATGCTCGACGTCGGCGGCTACCGGCAGCGACGGCGCGCCGAGCTGGCCGAGGCCGGCCAGGACGCGGCCGAGGAGGTCAGGCGCACCGGTCAGCCGAAGAAGCTAGGGGCGATGAACCCGTTCGAGCGAAAGGTCGTGCACGACGCGGTGGCGGCGGCCGGGCTGCGCAGCGAGTCGGAGGGCGAAGAGCCCGACCGGCGCGTGGTCGTGCTTCCGGTCGGCTGAGTTCTGACCTGATGTCGGTGAGCACGCATACATGGCGCATTCCGCAGTGACTGGTGACGACGGTGCCGCGCCGGAAGCCGGAGCCGATGTTGCAGCAGAGGCGGCGGCCATGTTCGGCGCCGCGTTGCAACAGGCAGAGCAGTATGCCGGGCTGCTGACCGGCATCGGGGCCGAACGAGGCATCGTCGGCCCCGGCGAGGCGGCGCGCGTCTGGGATCGGCACGTGCTCAACTGCGGGGTCATCGCCAGGCTGATTCCGGCGACCTGCTCGCTGGTCGATCTAGGCTCCGGCGCTGGTTTGCCGGGGATCGTGGTCGCGATGCTGCGGCCGGAGTCTCGGGTGACGCTGCTTGAGCCGATGGCGCGGCGCGCAGGTTTCCTGCAGGAGTGCGTTACAGCGCTGGGTCTCGCGAACGTTGAGGTGGTCCGCGGCCGGGCGGAAGAGTTCGCGGGGAGGCTGGCGGCGGACGTGGTGACTTCCCGCGCGGTGGCGCCGCTCGAAAAACTAGCCGGGCTGAGCGCGGGCCTGGCCCGGCCCGGAGGGCGAGTCCTGGCGATGAAGGGGTCGTCGGCAGCGGCAGAACTGGCTCGCGCGCGCCCGGTGCTTGCCCGGCTGGGGATCGGCGATGCGCGCCTCGTCACGGTAGCGAGCGCGAGCGGGGCGGTAACGGCCACATTGGTGATATTTACGACCTCATCGCGGTCTGCCGGGTCGGCCCCGAAGGCGGGCTGGAAGGCGGCGCAGCAGGGGCCGGATGGCGGGCGTCCTGGCCGCCAGGCCGCCGGGGCGAACCGGCGGCAGTCGCGTCCGAATAGCAGGCGCGGCGGCGGGTAGACACGCCGACGCTAGCCAGCGGCACCCCCAGTGTGATGCGCTTGTGCCGGTGGCGTGCGGTGGCTCCCGGTGGTTCCTGCCGCTGACCGATGATGACGCGCACGCACCTGGCCGTCCGGCCAGGTGCGTCGAGGAGTTGCTGCGCCGATGACGAACTCACCGCAGGGCCTCGGCTGGCCCGAGGGGCTGACAGCCGGCGTTGGCGATGGCCCAGCCGACCATCGTGGTGGTGCGTCCCGCGACCGGCATGCCAATCGGCGGAACGTTGCCGTGGCGCAGCGCTCAGGCGCGCGTGGGCTGGGCTGGCCTGGCCAGGGCGTGCCGCCCCGGCCTGGGCAAGCGACCGGGAGTAACAGTCTTGACTACGGATCGGCGGGTGGTGGCCTAGGCTCGGGGTCCGCGGATGGTGCTGGCGGCGGGCAAGGACGGACGGACGGCGGAGCCCGATCCGGTGGGGTCGAGGAGACCGCGATCGCGCAGCAGGAACCGGACGATGGCCCGCCGCCGCATCGCGGTCAGGACGCCCTCGCCCATGTTTCACGTGAAACAGAGACAACTCCCGCCGACGGCGGGCGAGAGCCGTGCGATGGCTCGCCGCACGCGGGGTGGCGAGATGGCGCAGTCAAGCAGGCAGGCGAGAGCGAGGTTCCGGTGGCCGTTCCGATGACGCCAGCGGCTTCGGCCGATACGCCGATCGCGAGGGCCGCTCAGGCCGCGGTCGTGGCACGGTCGGGCGGCGAAGCGTGGCCACGGCCATCGTCGTGCCGAGTTATCACCATCGCCAACCAGAAGGGCGGCGTGGGCAAGACCACCACGGCGGTGAATCTTGCCGCCGCCCTAGCCATGCATGGATCCAGGGTGCTTGTCGTGGATCTGGATCCGCAAGCCAACGCGTCGACCGCACTGGATGTGGACCATCGATCAGGCATCCCGTCGGTGTATGACGTCCTGGTGGACGAGCGGCCGCTGGCCTCGGTTGTCCGGCCGGTCACCGGCTTCGCCCAGCTGTACTGTGCGCCGGCCGCCATCGACCTTGCCGGGGCGGAGATCGAACTGGTGCCACGGGTTGCCCGGGAGTCACGACTGACTCGGGCGCTGGGGAACTATGACGCGTCCGGCCTCGACTACATCTTCATCGACTGCCCGCCCTCGCTCGGGTTGCTGACCTTGAATGCCCTGGTCGCGGCGCCAGAGGTGCTGATTCCGATCCAGTGCGAGTACTACGCGCTGGAAGGGCTGGAGCAGTTGTTGCGCACCATCGAACTCGTCCGCAGCCACCTGAACCCCGGGCTGTCGGTGACCACCATCCTGCTGACGATGTACGACGGCCGGACCCGCCTCGCATCGCAGGTCGCTGACGAGGTGCGGGACCACTTCGGCTCGGTCGTGCTGGGGTCGATCATCCCGCGCAGCGTCCGGGTGTCCGAGGCGCCGAGCTATGGCCAGTCGGTCATGACATACGATCCGGGCTCATCCGGTGCGGTGGCGTACCTGGAGGCTGCCAGGGAGCTCGCGAGACGCAACGCACAGCTTCCCGCGTAGCGCTTCGGCGGTGATCGCTCCGCGGCGTGCGCGGTGGCCAGCGCCGTTCTTGGCGTGAGCTGGGCTGTGGACAACGGGAGACCCAGCGGCGCGAGGCTGTGCACGGCGCCCGTTTGGGTGAGCACTGACGACCGTTGCTGGCAATATGAGCACCGAACGAGATGCGGTCGCAGTCACGGTGGCAAGGACAGGCGGCCTGGTGACCGGGTGGCAAGGAGCGTCACGATGCCGCAACCAAAGCGCGGGCTCGGCAAGGGCCTCGGCGCGCTGATCCCGACTGGTCTGCCCCTGCCGCTGAGTGGCGAGCAGGGTCCGGCCGGGAGCCGATCGCAGCTGCCGATCTCAGGGGCATACCTCGAGGAGATCCCGGTCAGCGCGATCGTGGCGAACCGGCGGCAGCCGCGGCAGGCGTTTGACGAGGACTCGCTGGCTGAGCTCGCCGCGTCGATCGAGATGGTGGGCCTGCTGCAGCCGGTCGTCGTGCGGCGGCCGGCGGGCGGGCGATACGAGCTCATCATGGGCGAGCGGCGATGGCGCGCCTGCCAGGTCGCCGGGATAGACATCATCCCTGCGATCGTGCGCGAGACGGCGGACGACGAGCTCCTCCGGAACGCGCTGATCGAGAACCTGCACCGTGAGCAGCTCAACCCGCTTGAGGAGGCGGCCGCCTATCAGCAACTGCTTGACGACTTCTCGGCGACCCACGAGGAGCTGGCCAAGCGCATCGGCCGGTCCAGGCCGCACATCTCCAACACCATCAGGCTGCTCAGCCTGCCACCCGCCGTCCAGAAGCGGGTCGCTGCGGGCGTGCTCAGCGCGGGTCATGCGCGCGCGCTGCTCGCGGTGGCGGATCCGGTCGCGCAGGAGGAGCTAGCCCGTCGGATCGTGGCGGAGGGCCTGTCGGTGCGCGCGGTTGAGGAGATCGTGGCCGTGGGCGCGCGGTCGGCGAAGAAGTCGCGCAGACCAGGCGGCGCCGCACCGGTGGCGCCGGCACTCAAGGACCTGGCGGACCGGCTGTCGGACATCTTCGAGACCCGCGTCAAGGTCGAGCTTGGCCGGCGCAAGGGCAAGATCGTCGTGGAGTTCGCTACGCTCGACGACCTGGAAAGGATCGTGCGGAGCATGTCGCCTGGCCTGGGCCCGACCCGCCGTGGGCAGCTCGAGCTGCCCTAGGACCTAGGCTAGCCAGCTGTGGCGACAAGGTCGGGCAGAACGTTCGGAAGCGACAACCACGCGGGCGTGTTCCCGGCAGTGCTGGCGGCCCTCGGGGCAGCGAACTCCGGTGACGCCGTCGCCTACGGTGAGGACGCGATAACCAAGGCGGCGGTCACCCGGCTCTGCGCCGTCGCGGGGGCCAGGCAGGCCTATCTAGTTTTTAACGGGACGGGTGCCAACGTACTGGCGCTCAGCCTGCTTCTCCGCCCGTACGAGGCCGTCATCTGCGCGGAGTCCTCGCATCTGAACGCGGACGAATGCGGCGCTCCGGAGCGGATAGTCGGCTGCAAGCTGCTTCCTGTCGCGACACCAGACGGAAAGCTCACTCCTGATCTGATCGGAACCAGGCTCACGGGTCTCGGCGACGAGCACCGGGTGCAGCCGCGGGTGATCCAGATCGCCCAGGCGACCGAGCTTGGCACCTGCTACTCCCTGCCGGAGCTGCGACGGCTCCGGGACTTCGGCCGTGCGCATGGCCTGCTCATCTATCTGGACGGCGCACGCATCGCGAACGCGGTGGCCCGCCTCGGCTGCTCACTGGCCGACATTGCGTCATGTGCGGACGTGCTGAGCTTCGGAGGCACCAAGAGCGGGGCGCTGGGCGTCGAGGCGGTTCTCGTGATGGCGGCCGGACTGGAGGCGAGCGCGAATTATCACCGCAAGCAGGTCATGCAGCTCGTCTCGAAGATGCGCTTCCTCGCCGCGCAGGTCGACGCGCTCCTGGCGGAGGATCGCTGGCTCGTAGGCGCCCGTCACGCCAACGCCCGGGCGAGCCAGCTCGCGGCCGCGCTCGCGACGGCTCCCGGCGTGCGGGTTGCCTACCCGGTTGAGTCCAATGGCGTGTTCACGGAGATGAGCCGGGAGGTCGCGGACCTGCTACTGCAGGACTGGAGCGTCCAGGTGTGGTCGGAAGCCCTCGATGGCAGGGTAGTGCTTCGCTGGATGACCGCATTCGACACGCCTGAGGGGGATGTCATCGAGCTCGCGGCGGCCATCGCGGCGGCGGCCGTGCAGGCGCCGACGGCGGCCGCCGCTGGCTTGCGGAGCGGGCGGCCATCGCCAGGTTTCACGTGAAACCGCGGCCCGAAGCAGGCCGGTCAACGAGGGTCAGAGGGTCAGCCGGGTGCAGACGTGGGTACCATGAGCCGGAAGGCCGGATCGTATCGGCACCGCCGGATCATGACGGTGGTGCCGTCGGTCTGCCTGGTTGCAGCTGCCCGCCGGCGCGGCCCGGGCCGCGAGGCTTCCGACCGCAAGGAACCACGTGTCACGCCGACTCGCGAGCATCACGCTCGACAATCTCGATGATCTGCCGCCGCGGTGCCGCCGGTGCGTCTTCTGGGAGCTTGATCCGGTCAGCCAGGCTCGCGCGCTCGAGATCGGCGACCCCGCCCTGGAGAAGGAAGCGTGGATCTCTAGCGTCCTGCTGGAATGGGGAAGCTGCGGGAAGATCCTTTACGTGGACGGAGCGCCCGCCGGCTACCTGACGTACGCGCCGCCGAGCTACGCTCCCCGCGCGTCGGCGTTTCCGACCAGCCCGGTGAGCGCCGACGCGGTGCTGCTGATGACCGCGCACGTCACGCCTGAATTCGCCGGCAGCGGCCTGGGCCGGATGCTGGTGCAGGGCCTGGCGAAGGATCTCACCCGGCGCGGCTTCAAGGCCATCGAGGCGTTCGGGGACATGAACTGGACGCAGCCCGCGTGCGTGGTCCCCGTTGACTACCTGCTGGCAGTGGGCTTCAAGACCGTGCGCCCGCATGCCCGTTATCCCAGGCTCCGGCTTGAGCTCAAGACCGCGCTGTCGTGGCGGGAAGACGTCGAAGTAGCCCTGGAGAGGCTGCTGGGCTCGATGCAGCCCGAGCGTGCGCTGCGGCTGGCCTGAGGGCCCGGGTCGGCACCGGGGCAGACAACGACCGGCCGGGTCACGGCGCGACCCGGCCGGCCGGAGCGAGGGCGGTTCGCCTGCGCAGGTCAGATGAAGTCGGCAAGGTCGCGCAGCAGCGCGGCCTTGGGCTTCGCGCCGACGATCTGCTTGACCACCTGACCGTCCTTGAAGACGCTCATCGTGGGAATGTTCATGATGCCGTAGCGCTGCGTGACCACCGGATTCTCGTCGACGTTCAGCTTGACGACGTCAATCTTCTCGCCGTGCTCGGTTGCGATCTCCTCCAGTACCGGGGCGACTTGCCGGCACGGACCGCACCACTCGGCCCAGTAGTCAACGATGACCGGCTTGCTGGCCTTCAGCACCTCAGCCTCGAAGGTCGCATCGGTCACTGCCTTGGTTGCGCCCACCTCTAGGACTTCCTTTCGTCTGCGAATGTCGCCCGACCGCGGCGGCCGGGGTCGTGCTCGAGCCCCCGTGTGGCGGACCCGGTCCGGTTGTCGAGCCCCGTCATCGGTCAGGCACCGGGCCCCGCGACGACCGCCGGCCGTGCGGTTTGCTGGTCTTTGTCCTCGGCCAGCCACCGCTCGGCGTCGATAGCCGCCGCGCAACCGGTGCCAGCGGCGGTGACGGCCTGCCGGTAAATCCTGTCCACGACGTCCCCGGCAGCGAAGACGCCATCGATGACGGTGCGCGACGATGGGTGCTCGACCAGCAGGTATCCGTCATCGTCGGTAGGCAGCTGACCAGTAAACAGCTCGCTGCGCGGGTCATGGCCGATGGCAACGAACAGGCCGGTCACCGGCAGCATGCTGTCCTCGCCGCTCCTGACGTTCCGAAGCCGCAGCCCGCTGACCCGGTCCTCGCCTAGCACCTCGAGGACCTCGCTGTCCCAGGCGAATCGGATCTTGGGATTGGCCATGGCCCGGTCCTGCATGATTTTTGAAGCACGCAGCGAGCCGCGTCGATGGACGATCGTCACACTGCGCGCAAACCGGGTCAGGAAGGTTGCTTCCTCCATAGCCGAGTCACCGCCACCCACGACGGCGATGTCCTGCTCCCGGAAGAAAAATCCGTCGCATGTCGCGCACCAGGACACCCCGTGCCCGGACAGTCGCTTCTCGCCCGGCACGCCGAGCTCCCGGTACCCCGATCCGGTCGCGATGATGACCGTCCGCGCCTGATAGGCGTCCTCGCCGACCCGCACGACCTTCGGCGTCGCGGTGAGGTCAACAGCGGTGACGTCGTCGGGGACGAGTTCGGCGCCAAACCGCTCGGCCTGCTTGCGCAGCTGGTCCATCAGGTCAGGGCCGAGTATCCCGTCAGAGAATCCAGGGAAATTCTCCACGTCAGTGGTGTTCATGAGCGCGCCGCCGGCGGTGACCGATCCCTCGAAGACCAGCGGCTGAAGCCGTGCCCTGGCGGCGTAGAGCGCTGCCGTGTAGCCGGCCGGCCCCGAGCCGATGATGATCACCTCACGTACGTCCGTCACTGCTGTGTGTCCCTTTCCGGGCTGGCCCGCGCGAGTGCACCGGCATAACCACCGGGAAAGCTCCGAGATTCCCTGGCAGGCGGGTCCGCACGCGCCTGCACCGCGCGCTTACAAGTGGCCGAGCGGCGCCCGCGCCAGCACGTCGGGGGAGGTGGCCGAGCAGGTGCTGGCGGTCACGACGACCTCGGCCTGACTTGTCGTGGTGCCCCCGAAGACGATGATCGTCGCTGGACTGCCCTCGTACCTGGCGAGGTCGACTAGCAGCACGCTGCGCCCCGCTCCCACCGCGTCGATGCAGCCGGCGAGCCTGGCAGCAGAACTCGAGCCCGCCGAGCCGGCGGCGGTACTGCCGCCGGACGGCCCGAGGGTGGTCGGCCGGCCCGCGCCACCCGAAGGGTGCGTGCCCGCAACGCCCTTGAGCTGTGCTTCGTGGTAGGCGCCGAGTGCCTGTCCGCGCAGCTGCGATGGGACGAAGTTCGTGCTGGAGCTGACCGTCTCGACCGTGTGGTGCGACCCGGGGCTGCCGTAAGTGACGTCGGGTCCGAGGCTCATCGGCTGGGCCGGAGCGGGCACGGCAGCCGAGGAGGAGGAGCTCATCGCCGGCCCGGTGTGGACGTTGTTCGCCACCAGGTAGCCGCCGCCACCGGCGATGATGACGGCGCCCGCCGCGGCAACCATCCTGCTCGCGGGGACTGACAGGCCGGGCAGATGCCAGCCACGCTGGCCCTTGCCAGCCCGCTGCCGCTGGCGGGCTGGCAAGTCACGCCGGCCGGCCTCGGTGGCGGGGGCGGCGCTGAGGCGCTGGTTCACCTCGACCCGAAGAGCTGCCTGGATCTGGACGGACACGGTGTCTGGCAGCGGGGGATACGGGACGCCGGCCAGCACGGCGGGCACCTCGGCCAGTTGCTGGCTCACCCGAGCGCAGCGCGCGCAGACAGCCATGTGCGCGGATATCCGCACCGCCTTGCGGTGCCGGACCTCACCCACGGCGAGGAGGGCAAGCTTCTCCGCGCTGACGTGCCGGGTCATGACTGCTCATCACCCCCCTCCCCCGCAGGTAGGACGCGCCGGGCGGCGGGCTGGTTCCGTTGGTTCTGCGCCGGGATCTGGCCTTGCCTCAGGTGCGCGAGCCGCGGCAGCAGCCGAGCCCGGCCGCGCGCCGCACGGCTCTTGACCGTACCCTCCGACACGCCGAGGACCTCGGCAGCGTCAGCGACGGAGTAGCCAAGCATGTCGACGAGCACCAGCGCAGCCTGCTGCTCGGGCACGAGTTGCCGGAGCGCCGCGCGCACGTCGATGGCGGTGTCGGTGCTGCCCGATGGGTCCGAGAGCGGGCCTCCTGCGGTGGCCAGCGCGTCCAGGGCCAGCTCGTCCTGAGTGCTGGCAGTCGGCCGGGCAGCTCGGCGACGCATCCGGTCAAGAGCGGCATTTACCACAATCCGGTGCAGCCATGTCGTGACGGCTGAGTCACCGCGGAAGCTGTCAGCCCGGCGGAACGCCGCGATCATGGCGTCCTGCAGCGCATCGGCAGCCTCCTCCGGATCGCCCAGCGTTCTGATGGCGACCGCCCACAGCCGGTCCCGGTGCCGCCGGAACAGGACACCAAAGGCGTCCGGATCGCCCGCCACGTGCATCCGCAGCAGCTCGGCGTCCGAGGGGCCATCGTCCTTGCCTGGTGACGGCGGCACGACCGGTCCGCGCTGCTCCGGCAGGGCGTAGCGCTCGGGCTGCTGATCATGCGGATCCGTCGCTACCTCCCCCCGGTTGGCAGGCCGCGCAGCGCCAGCCGCAGTGCGCTAGCAAGCGGTGCCAGGTGCTGATCACTTCATCATGGCAAACCTGAGCGCGTCGGCTGTGACCACCGTCATGTTCTGGCGGGCGAGCCCCCGATTGCGACAAGGTTGCGGCCGGTCACGACGTACCGCGCACGACCACGCTGAAGATCTGCGCCCCGTACTTGCCAGGGCTCCCCGCCATTTGCGGCAGCTTCGTGAACCAGATCACCAGGTACCGGTCGGTAACGCTGGCCCGCGTCGTGAACGTGTAGCTGCCCGACACGTTGCTGGCGCTCGCGACGGTTGTCATCGCGTCGAGATTGGCCGCGCTTCGGGTGTTGGAATCGCCGAGCTTGATCTCGACATCCGCGCCAGGCGCGGTTCCGAACGTCACCGTCACCGACCGGACGCGCGAAGGCCGACCCAGGTCAAGGATGAAGCCCGTGCCCGCCTTCAGGTCCCCGAATGTCGGCCAGCTGCCGCTGCTGCTGCCGTCGTACTGCTGGGTGCTCCAGCCGGCCGGGTTACCGTCGAGCACGTTCGCTGCTTGGTTGCTGTTCTCGTCGCCTGGATCGTTGCTCGGGTTCAGTGCGTCGAAGCCGCTTGCCGACACCAGTTTGATCGGCGTGGCCTGGTGCGACGGCGACGACGTGACCCCCGGCGACCTACCGGCGGTGGCTGGGCTCGGCGACCGGTTCAGCAGGTGCACGGCGGCGGCGCTGGCGCCCGCGACGGCGACCAGGACCAGGGCGCTCACCGCGGCCACCCGCGCCGGACTGCGGCGGGACGAGGGGGGCGGCAGGGAACGGGCTGGCTGCGCCTCGAAGTGGCGGCCTGCGCTCGGTACCTGGGACCAGCCGGTGCGCGTCCGGTCGGCATCCCGGCGCCCGTGCTGCATCGCTGCCGTAGGCAGCTGCACCGGCGGAATCGCGGCTGACAACGCCGCGGCCAGCTCGGCGGGCGACTGGTAGGCCGCCTGGCTATCGAAGCCGGGAAGCGCGAGCGCGCGCCCGGCCACCTCGTCGAGACCCGGTGGCACACCGGCCCGCACCATGCCAGGCCGCGCCAGCTCACCGTCTGGCCGCGGCGCCGGCGGCAGTTCCGGGGAGTCCGGGCCCGGCCACAGCCCGGTCAGCGCGGCGTACAGCAGCTGCCCGAGGCCGCGGGTGTCGGCCAGCTCCGGATCGTCGGCGGTCACCCCGGACAGCGCCGCATCAATGCCGAGGCCGGTAACCTTCACCCCGCCACCTGCCGTCCACCGGACCGCATCCGGCCGCAGGCACAGATGGGCGAGCCCAGCAGCATGCGCGCCGGCCAGCGCGGCGGCTGCCTCGGCGACGATCCGCGCCGCGGCATGCGGTTCGATCGACCCCTCCGACAGCAGGTCGGCCAGGCTATCGCCGACGGGCCACTCCAGCACGATGTAACCGTGATCCCAGCTGTCCTCGACGTCGAATACCTGGGTGAGCCGAGTGTCGGTCAGCCTGCTCGCCGCTCTGGCCGCCGTCACCACCTGGGCCAGCCGAGGGAACCCCGAGGCGAAGGTGATCACGCTGACGGGCCGGGCCAGGATCTCGTCGATGGCCCGCCAGGCCGACCAGCCGCCGGCCTCGGCGAGCCGATCTTCGAGCCGGTACCGGCCGGCGAGCCGGGTGCCAGGGTCTGAGGTGAAGGTGCTCATGATCACGGGACAAAGGCGCGAGCCCTTGAACCTCCCCTCGCGAGCCGCAGGTGGGCAGCAGTCGCACGCGCCACGACGCGGCCGGACAACGGTGCTGCCCTCCATGCTAGGCCGCCAGAGCGCGCGCGGGCTGCCCTGTGTCGACCTGGCTGCAAACCGTTACCGGCCGAGCCGCGCCATGACGGTCCGGGTGAGGCTGGTGAGCTCGTCGATCCGCAGTGCCCGGGCGAACAGGAGGTACATGCCCGCCGCCAGGCCGCCCCCGATGATGACGATGATGATCGTGTTGCCGGTCAGGATGCCGACGATGACTGCGAGCAGCGCGGCCGGGATGGCGGCCGCGTACATACGGACCAGGGAGCGGCCGATCAGGTAGCCGTCGAGGCCGTGTAGCCGTCGGCTCAGGATGCGCCACGAGATCACGGTGCCGACGAGGTTGGCCAGGCCGAAGCCCACACCGAGGCCCGCCACCACCCTGCTGCTGGGCAGCGAGTCGAGCGCGACGATGTTGGCGACGATGTTGGCGATCATGGTGACGAGGCCGATGATCGCCGGGGTTTTGCTGTCGTGCAGCGCGTAGAACACCCGAAGCTGCAGCTGGAAGATCATGTAAGGCAGCAGCCCGAGGCAGAACACGGCGAACACGAGGCCGATGTACCTCGCCTGGGCGGGGTGCGTGGAGCCGTGCCCGAGGAACAGCTCGGCCAGCGCGGGCCCGAGCACCGCGAGCACCAGCGAGCACGGCACGACGATCGTGGCGGCGAGCCGGGTACCGGCCGAGAAGTCCCGCCGGACGAGGCGGTATCGCCGCTCGGCCGCGTGGGCGCTCATCCGCGGCAGCAGCGCCGTGATGACCGAGATGCCGACCACCGCGTACGGCAGCTGGAACAGCAGCCAGGCGTAGTTGTAGTCGGTGACTCCCATCAGGCTGGCATCCCCGGCGACCTTGGTGGTGACCAGGAACGCAACCTGGGTGGTCGCGATGTACCCGAACATCCAGCCCGCCATCCGGCCGATCTCGGCGACCTCCCAGCGGCGGAAGTCGGTGCGCGGGTGCCAGCGGAAGCCGACCTGGCGGAGGGCGGGTATCAGCGCGATCGTCTGGGCGACGATGCCCAGCGTCGTGCCGAGGCCGAGCAGGCCGACCTCGGTGCCGGTGATGGTGACCGGCGTCCGGTGCAGCCCGGCCATCGCGACATACAGCCCGAGCACGGTGATGACGACGACGTTGTTCACGATCGGCGTCCACATCGGCGCGGCGAAGCTGCCGCGCGAGTTGAGGATCGCGCCGATCAGCGAGCTGACCCCGTAGAAGAAGATCTGCGGGATGAAGAACAGCGCGAAGATCACGCTCAGGTGCAGGGTCGAGGCCGAGTCTGCGATCTTGCTGCCCGCGTACAGGTGCACGATGGGCACGGACGCCGCCAGAGCGAGTACCGTCACGCCTGCGAGCGCGATCGTGACGAGCGTGAACATCCGCTGGTCGTAGCCGTCGCCGCGGCCGGCGTCCCGCCTCGCCGCATTGACGATCAGCGGCACGATGACGCTGGTCAGGATGCCGCCGAGGGCGAGGTTATAGACCACGTTCGGCAGCGTGTTGGACAGGTTGTAGGCGGCCGCGATGCCAGCCACGCCGAGCGCGTAGGACTGCGCGATGGTGCGCAGGAAGCCAGTGAGCCTCGAGCCGAGCGTGCCCACCGCCATGACCCCGCTGGACCTGGCGATCGACACCGCTCCTGCATCGGGCGGCGGGACGCCGGGCAGCGCCGGGCGAGGCACCGCCACGCCGGGCCGTGCTGCCC
>JBOHCP010000031.1:0-15607 GCA_050698875.1 Streptosporangiaceae bacterium
CCTCCGCGATGAGGGCGGCGGACCCGGCGGCTTGCAGCGGTACCGGTCCGTAGTGCGCGAGGTGCGCGGCCAGGGACATCGGCTGGTCGCGCACGATGAGCCGCAAGTCACCCGGTCCTGGCGGCCAGCCCGTACTGGCCCGCGCCATGACGGGATCCGTGGTCACTTGCTGGCTCCGGCTGAGGTGCCCGACGCGGTACGGGACTGCGAGCTGTGCGTGCCTGATCGGGTGCTCCAGTGCGGGGCCAGCGGTCCGGCCCGCAGCCACGCTCCGCCCGCGACCACGGCCAGCACCACCACGACGATTCCGGCCGTCACCAAGCCGGGCCGCTGCTGCCAGCCAAGCCCGAGCCGCCACAGCGTCAGGAGGACGACCACCAGAACGCAGCCGGCGGTGAGAGCGAGCACCCAGCGGACCGGGGTGTCGGTGCCGGTGCCGAGGCCGTGCAGTACCGCTATCGGCCAGCACCCGTAGGCGGTCCAGTGCACCAGCCGCCAGCTGCGCAGGCCCATCCTGGTGCGCACCAGGCTGGTGACGGTCAGCGCGAGCATCAAGTCGAACGAGATGGCGCCAAGGCCGAGCCAGAAGGGCCGGTACGTCCCGATGAACGGGATGAACGCGTCCTGCAGGGGAATCGAGACGAAGCTGTCAAGCACTGTCGTCAGCACGTGCAGCACCGTGAACGCCAGCGCGAGCAGCGACAGGTTCCGGTGCAGGCCCAGCGTGACGAACCGGGGCCAGTTGCGGTGCTCGAACCGGACCGACGACAGCAGTCCGGCGGTCATGGCCGCGGTCAGCAGCACCAGCGCGACCAGACCCGTCGCCCTGGTGGTGTACCAGAGCGGGGTGGACGAGTTCACGATGATGGCGACCGGGTCGGCGGCGGTCATGCGGCCCCCGGATCGCTGCCGCCGGGCCAGCCCGCCGTCGTCACCGTCGTGCCGTCGTGCCGAACCAGCCGGGCAGGCAGGCCGAGGTCGTGCAGCCAGCCCGGCGCGGCGCCCCCGCGGATGATCGCCGCCGTGCTGGCGGTGTTCGCATCGGTGCAGCTGCCCGCCGCCACGCTGACCGTGCGCCAGCAGGACGTCGCCGGCGCGCCGGTGGCCGGGTTGATGATGTGGTGCACGCGGCGGTCGCCGAACACCCAGTTCCGAACGGTAGTGCTCGATGTGGCGAGCCCCCCGGAGGCGATGGTCACGGTCTGTCCGGGTGCCGAGGTCGGCGCGGCCTGGTCGTCAGTGACCTTGATCCGCCAGCAGTCGGGCGGCGGCGGGCCGGACACGGCCACGTCACCGCCGAGGCTGACCAGGACGCCGCAGCCGAGCTCCGCGGCAATCCGCTCGGCGCACCGGTCGGCGGCCCGGGCCTTGGCCGTCGCACCAAGGTCGAGCTGGGCGCCGCGCGTCAGCGTGACTCGCCGGGACCGGTGGTCGAGATGCACGCAGCGCCAGCCGGGCACCGGGCGGACGGTGCCGAACGGCCGCGCGTCGCCGGCTGCGGCGCTAGCTTCGGCCGGGGTGCCGACGTGCCCAGCGCCCGGCACGTCGGCGAAATCGCGGTCGTAGCCGAGTGCCATGAGGGCGGCCCCGCAGGTAGGATCGACGTCGCCGCCGGTAAGCCGAGCTGCCCGCAGCGCGGCCGCGAGCAGGTCGGCAAACGTCCGGCTGACGACCACCGACGCACCGCCCGCCGCGTTGAGCCTGGACAGCTCGGAATCGGGCCGGAACCGGCTGCAGGCCGCGTCCACCTGGGCAAGTACCTCGTCGGCGATCGCGCGCGCCTGTCCGGCCGGCCGGCTGCCTGTCACCAGCAGCACCGCGGTCGTGCCGAACACCTCGAAGGTGTCCCTGACGACGGTCTCGGTGCCCATCATCGGTCCGTTACGGGACATGCGTCGATGTGCCGCCCGACGTGACGTGGCTCGGCCCGCTCGCAGGCTGCGGCGGCTGGCCGGGGATCACGATGGACCCTCCGTCGCGGTTGTGCGTCGTGGAACTGCTGCTGCCGCCCGGGCTGCCGCCGGAACTTGTCGCATCGGCGGCGTGATGGCCGAACGCCAGGGCCATCACGGCTGAGCAGACGGCCCCGGCGAGCCCAGCTCGCCACGTGAGGCGGCCGATCTTGCGCAGCCCCACGTCCCGGTCTCGCGCGGCGGCGCGCGGGTCTTGCTGGCGCACGGCTGCCTTCCTTCCGGCCCGCAGCGCGGTCGACTGAGGCCACCGGCCGCGCAGTCCCCATGTTGCCGTCTCGTCTTAAGAATCGCTGAGTCCCGGCTCTAGGTTCACCATGACCCGGCTGTCAATCTGCTTACCTCAGTTCTACCGCGCCGCAGGGGGGTGTACGGTCGGTGCACAGTCCACCTAAATCCCACCGGTCTGATGGGAAACCCGGTCTGGCGGCTGCCGCGTGCCGCCGCTGCCGTGTACCGTCAGAGCATGCACGGATACACGCAGGACAAGGATGCCTACCTTCGGCGGCTGCGCCGGATCGAGGGCCAGGTGCGCGGCCTGCAGCGAATGGTCGAGGACGACACCTACTGCATTGACGTGCTGACGCAGATCTCCGCGGTGACCCGGGCGCTGCAGGCAGTGGCCGTCGGCCTGCTCGAGGATCATCTCGGCCACTGCGTCGCTCAGGCAGTCGAGCGCGGCGGGCCGGAGGCGGACGCCAAGGTCAAGGAGGCCGCGCAGGCCGTGTCCAGGCTGGTGCGCTCCTAGCTAGGGCTCGCGGAACCGGGGCTGGCCCGCGCCGCCCCCGGACGTGCCGGTCAGCCGGGCGAACGCCCGCAGGTTGGCCAGGCTCTCGCCGCGCTTCACGCGCCAGGCGTACTCCTTCTTGATTGCGCCCGCGAAACCGATCATGAGCGCCTGGTCGAAGGTGTCGTCGGCGTAGCTCAGCACGCAGCCAAGCAGCCGGTCGACCTCGTCGGAGCTGATGGCCGCTAGCGGTTGCCGGCCCACCAGGTAGACGTCTCCGACCGGGTCGAGCGCGAAGCGCACTCCGTACATGCGCGCGTTGTGCTCGAGCAGGAACCGGTAGAACGCCGCGTGGTTCTCGTCCGGCTGGCGGCAGAAGAACGCCTCCACGAGCAGGCTGTGCGTTCCGGCGATGAGCCAGGTCATCGTCTGCAGCCTGTGCTCGCCGCGCAGCGCGACCAGATAGCTGCCAGGCTCCGGGGACTCATACTCGACGCCGAGCTCGCCCAGCACGGCGCCGAGCAGCGCCGCTGGCGACTCGGTCACGCCTCGACCGCGGCGGCCGCTTCGGCGGTGACGGCCGCATACAGCTGCAGCAGCGAGTCGACCGTCGCCGACCAGCCGAACCGGGAGGCGTGCTCACGCGCCCCGCTGGCAAGCCGGGCCAGCCAGGCCGGTGCCTCGATGAGCTCGCGCACCACCCTGGCGTAATGGCCTGGGTCCCGGGAGTCCACGAGGATGCCCGAGTAGCCGTGCCGCACCGCCGTCCGCAGCCCGCCGACCGCGGCGGCCACCACGGGCGTGCCGCAGGCCTGCGCCTCCATCGCGACCAGACCGAAGGACTCGGAGTAGGACGGCACCATGACGACGGTCGCCGCCCGATACCACTGCGCCAGCTCGGGCTGGGGGCACGGCGGCTCGAGCCGAACCTGGTCGGCCACGCCAAGCCTGGCCGCCAGCTGAAGCAGTCCGTCCGGGTCGTTGCGGCCGGTGCCGCTCGGCCCGCCGACGAACGCGACGGTCAGGCGGTCGGTGAGGCCGGGGAGGTCCGCGAGCAGCCGCGCCGCCGCGTGGAGCACGACATCGGGCGCCTTGAGCGGCTGGATCCGGCCGGCGAAGACGAGCACGATGCCGTCCTCGGGGAGGCCGAGCTGCCGGCGCGCAGCGCGCTGCGAGCCCGGCCGGAATACCGACAGGTCCACCCCCGGGTTGATGACGGTGACCCGGGTCGGCTCGGCAGCGTAGTAGCCGATGAGCTGTCGCGCTTCGTCTTCGGTGTTGGCGACGAGCCGGTCGGCGGAGGCGACCACCTCGGCCTCACCGCGCAGTCTGACGTCCGGCTCGACCGCGTCACCCGCCGCCATGGCAGCGTTCTTGACCCGGCCCAAGGTGTGCATGGACTGCACGAGGGGGACGCCCCAGCGTTCCTTCGCCACGGCCCCGACCTGGCCGGACAGCCAGTAGTGTCCATGCACCAGGTCGTACCGGCCGGGAGCGTGCGCGGCCTCGGTGCGCAGCAGTTCGAAGGTGAACTGACAGAGCTGGCCAGGCAGATCCGACTTGTCGAGATCCTCGAACGGGCCGGCGGCCAGATGCCGGACCAGCACGCCCGGCGCCAGCTCAGCGATCTGGGGCTGATCGCGCGACACCGCACGCGTGAAGATGTCGACCTCAACGCCGCGCTCAGCCAGCCGCTTGGCTACCTCGACGACGTAGACGTTAAGGCCGCCCGCGTCGCCGGTCCCCGGCTGCTCGAGCGGCGATGTATGGACGCTGACTGTCGCGATCCGGTGCAGCTGGGGTCGCGGCACGGGCATGCACCTCCGGAATGGTCGAACCGCGAATCCGGCTGTCGTGTTCCCGCGCGTCGGCTGCGGCCCTGCGGGACACTGTGAGCTGATATGACCATGTTACTAGGCTTATTTGTAGGATTGTGGTCATGGCCGCGATAGGGCGCACGGCGCGGACTCGCTAGCATCGTGACCATGAGCACGCTGGTCATGATCAGGCATGGCGAGAGCGAGTGGAACGACAAAGGGCTGTTCACCGGGTGGGTTGACGCCTCGCTGTCCGAGCGCGGCAAGCTGGAGGCGGCGCGCTCCGGGCAGCAGATGGCCGACGCGGGCCTGCGGCCCGAGGTGGTCCACACGTCCGTCCTCAGCCGCGCCATCCAGACCGCGAACATCGCGCTGGATGTCGCCGACCTGGCCTGGCTGCCGGTACGCCGATCATGGCGGCTGAACGAGCGGCACTACGGCGCGCTGCAGGGCAAGGACAAGGCGCAGACCAGGGCTGAGTTCGGCGCCGAGCAGTTCCTGTTGTGGCGCAGGTCATACGACGTGCCGCCGCCGCCGCTCCCCGACGACGATCCGCTCTCGCAGGCACGCGATCTGCGGTATGCGCTGCTGCCCGACGACCTGCTGCCGCGGACCGAGTGCCTGCGGGACGTCGTCGAGCGGATGCTGCCGTACTGGTACGACGCCGTCGTCCCTGACCTCGCGGCCGGCCGGACCACGCTGATCGTCGCGCATGGCAATTCGCTGCGCGCGCTCGTCAAGCACCTGGACCATGTCAGTGACGGGGACATCGCCGAGCTGAACATCCCAACCGGGATGCCGCTCGTATACGACCTCGACGACCGGTTCCGTCCCATGCGGCCTGGCTGGTACCTGGACCCGGAGGCGGCGGCCGCCGCGGCCGAGGCGGTCCGCGCGCAGGGCAGCGGCCCGGCCTGACGGGACGCCTCGCGCCGGGGGTGCCACGGTGCCCACGACGCGGCTTTTAGCGGTGCTGGCGCTGCGGTGCCCGTCTGATGACAGTGCCAGGGGGCGCTGCGCGGTCCGGCCACAAGGTGTCTGGCAGGCAGAATCGACATTGACGTCAGACGATGCATCGGTGAACATCGGGCGAAGAACCGCTGGTACGGACGACTGGCTGTGGGCGGCGACACGGCCGCGCTAATACGATCGGGATCGTGGAGTTGGGGGTGCAAGCCGTCATGTCCAAAGACATGTCCGCCACCGGGCTCAGTTCGGACGCGAAGCTGCCCCCCGGCATCAGCGCGGTGCTGGCCGTGCTGCTGTCTTCGGCAGTCGTGCTGGACAGCGACGATCGCGTGCTCACCTCAAGCCCCGCGGCGCGCGAGTTCGGCCTGGTCGAGGATGGCCGGCTCGCAGTCGGAGAGCTGCTGGCCCTGGCGCGGCAGGTCCGCCGGGAGGGCTTGCCGCGCGAGGGCGAGATCGACATCATGACCAGTCGCTTCAGCGGCCGGGCGACCAGCTTCGCGGTGCGGGTCGCGCCGCTCGGCGCTGAGGTGGGCGACAGCGGGCTGATCCTGCTGCTCGCCGAGGACCAGACCGAGAGCCGGCGGGTGGACGAGGTCCGCCGTGACTTCGTCGCCAACATCAGTCACGAGCTGAAGACGCCGGTGGGCGCGCTCGCCCTGCTGGCCGAGACCGTGGAGGAGGCCGCCGATGATCCGGAGGCGGTGCTGCGCTTCGCGGGGCGGATGCGCCAGGAGGCCGCGCGGCTGACCGACCTGGTCCAGGACCTGATCATGCTGTCCCGCATCCAGGCAGCCGAGCCGGTGCCTGACCCTCGGCCGGTGCTGCTCGATGACGTGGTGGCCGAGGCGGTCGACCGGTGCCGGATGCGCGCCAGCGCGCGCGGCATCTCCCTCGAGGTCACGGGGGAGCGCGGTGTCGTCGTCCTTGGGGATGAGGACCTGCTCGTCACCGCGCTGCGCAACCTGCTCGAGAACGCGATCGCCTACAGCCCGGACAAGACCCGGGTAGTGGTCACGACGAGAAACCTCTCCAGCTGGATGACCGAGATCAGCGTCACCGACGAGGGCATCGGTATCCCGGAGCGCGACCGGGAGCGCATCTTTGAGCGGTTCTACCGGGTCGACCCGGCGCGGTCGCGCGCCACCGGCGGCACCGGCCTTGGCCTTGCGATAGTGAAGCACGTGACGGCCGCGCACGGCGGCAACGTCACGGTCTGGAGCCAGGAGGGTGCCGGCTCCACTTTTACTGTGCGGCTTCCGCTTCGCCCACGCCGCCGAGTGCCGACCGGCACGGATGGCGGCAGTCAAGACCAGCATGCGCGGACGGACCACCCCACCGCGCGATCCGCCGGGGAGGCAGGCACGTGACTCGGGTGCTCGTAGTCGAGGACGAGGAGTCTTTCAGCGACGCGCTGTCGTACATGCTCCGCAAGGAGGGATTCGAGGTTGCCGTCTGCCCGACCGGCCCGGACGCCATCGAGACCTTCGATCGCACTGGCGCCGACCTTGTGCTGCTCGACCTGATGCTGCCTGGCCTGCCGGGCAGTGAGGTGTGCCGCAGCCTGCGCGAGCGGTCCAGCGTGCCGGTGATCATGCTCACCGCGAAGGACAGCGAGATCGACAAGGTCGTGGGGCTGGAACTCGGCGCGGACGACTACGTCACCAAACCGTTCTCGTCCCGCGAACTGGTAGCCAGGATGCGCGCCGTGCTGCGGCGCCGTGGCGACGTGACCGAGCCGGTCAGCTCGATCATGGAGTCCGGCCCGGTGCGCATGGACGTGGACAGGCACGTCGTCACCGTTCGCAGTCGGCAGGTGCAGCTGCCGCTCAAGGAGTTCGAACTGCTCGAGGTGCTGCTGCGCAACGCCGGGCGGGTGCTGACCAGGATGCAGCTGATCGACCGAGTCTGGGGTGCTGACTACGTCGGCGATACCAAGACGCTGGATGTGCACGTGAAGCGGCTGCGAGCGAAGATCGAGTCCGAGCCCACCAGCCCCAGGCACATTGTGACCGTGCGCGGTCTCGGCTACAAGTTCGAGCCACTGGGCTAGGCGAGTTCCGCCCGGTCCGGCAGGCGTCCTGCGGCGGAGCCAGGTCGAGCAGATCGCCGGCCCTGCTAGTGGCTAACTCGTCGAGGGCGACGGCGTGGCAGTGGCAGTGGCAGTTGGGCTCGAGCTGGGCGCGGGGGTCGCCTGACCGCTGGCACGAGCCGCCGCGGCCGGCGTGACGGCGGCGGGCAGCGGGGGCTCGAGCGTGGCGTACTGGTTCTCCCGCGGAAATACCGGCACCTGCAGCGTGACCAGACCAGCCTTCTGGAACGTGAGCACGAGCGTGATGGCCGAGCCGCTCAGCACCGGCCGCGTCAGGTCGCGAAGCACGACCTGCGGCGTGGGGCCGGCGTAGAACACCGGATGACCGTTGACCACCGCGACGCCGCCGCCTGGCAGAGTGACCGATGCCGCGGTGCCAGGCGCGGAGATCCTCAGCAGCTTGTCCGGAGCGCCGGTGTTCACCAGGGCCAGGAAGACGCTCGCCGACTCGCCCCTTGCCAGGTCGCGCCCGAGCGGGGGGCCGAGGACGAACACGTTCCTGATGGACAGGTCTCCGACAGCCGTGCCGGCCGCGTCGGTCGGATAGTGGAAGTTCAGCGTCGGCGCGCTGTTGCCGGCCTCGCAGCCGGCCACGGCCGGAATCAGCGCTACGGCCGCCACGAGCACCAGCCGATGCGACAGTGCGCCTGCCCAGCGGCTCCGGATCACGGCATGCCCTCCTCATGAGGATGACCGACAGACGCCGCACAGCGTAGCCAAACGGCAGGCGCGGACTCGCGGCGGCCCGGCCGAACCGTGCTGTCCGCGCGACGCGTGCTCAGGCGATGATCGCCTGGACCAGCACGGCCTGGCTGTCCTTCGGACTCAGTCCGCTCGCGTACCTGACGGTCCGATCGGGTGCCACCAGGACGGCTGTGAGCTTGGTCGCCGGGATTCCCGCAGGGAAATTGGCCGGGCTGGTCAGGACGTTGGTAGTGTCCTCTGCCAGGGTCAGCGCGGCCCGCCGCTTGTTGTCGAGCTGGCCGTAGAGCTGCTTTGCCTCCGCGCTGGTCTGCTGGTTGTAGACCACGTAGGCCGGTGCGTCTGCCCTCAGCGCCACGTCGGCGAGCCAGGCCAGCGTGCTGCCGCAGTCGCAGGCCCGCGGCACAAGCACCAGCATCGCCCGGCTCAGCGAATCCAGCGGTATCAGCGCGCGACCGTCGACGGCAATGATCGCTCGCTCCGGCAGGCCCGCCGTCACGATGTGCGGCTCCGGCCGGCCACCTTGGGGCGCCGCCGAGCCGCGGCCGGTCGCCAGGGCAGAGCTCGTACCGGAGCCAGGCAGGCTGGTCAGGCCCTGCTCGGACGTCGCCGTGAACACCGTGAGCAGGGTCCCGGTGATCAGGGCCAGGATCAGGCAGCAGGCGAGCAGCGGCAGCACGATGCCCTCCTTGCCCAGCGACCGGGGCCAGCGGGTGCGCCGCTCGTGGCGCCGCCGCGCACGCAGCTCACGGCGATACGCCTGCACGTCCCGGTCGAGTTCCCGCGCGTCGTCGGGAATCTCGATGTCGACCGGTGGCAGGCCAGTATCGTCCCGTTCCGGTTCGCTGCCTGGGCTCACGGCTTCCTCTCCGACAGGGAGCGAACGTCTCTTTCCAGTATGAGCCGGCCCGGGGCCGCGGTGTCCACCCAGACCGCGGGACCATCCGGCGGGCCCGCGCTGGCCCCAGGCCCCGAAGCACCGTCCGGCCGGCGGAGCCCCAATTTGACGCTCCGTAACTGCGCCATTGACCTGCACCTTTGCCGCTAACGACAGCGAATCGCCCCGACTGCACGTGGTAAGCTGGTATCCAGCGGAAGGGGTACGTGCCACATGTCATTCAAGGTCGGCGACACCGTTGTCTACCCCCATCATGGGGCTGCTCGGATCGAGGACATCGAGACCCGTGTCATCAAGGGCGAGGACAGGACCTACCTCGTGCTGAAGGTCGACAAGGGTGACCTGACTGTGCGTGTTCCCGCGGACAATGCTGAGCTTGTCGGCGTACGCGACGTGGTGGGCCAGGAAGGGCTTGAGCGCGTTTTCGAGGTGCTGCGTGCGCCGTACACCGAAGAGCCCACCAACTGGTCCCGCCGGTACAAGGCCAACCTGGAGAAGCTCGCCTCTGGCGACGTCAACAAGGTCGCCGAGGTCGTTCGTGACCTGTGGCGCCGCGATCGCGAGCGGGGTCTGTCGGCGGGCGAGAAGCGGATGCTCGCCAAGGCCAGGCAGATCCTGGTTAGCGAGCTTGCCCTCGCTGAGAAGACCAACGAAGACAAGGCCGAGGCCCTGCTCGACGAGATTCTCGCTTCCTGACCGCTATGGCCGACGTGCTGCCGCGAATCGGCATCGGCGTCGACGTTCATCCCATCGAGGCTGGTAGACCGCTGTACCTGGCCGGCCTGCTGTGGCCGGGCGAGGATGGCCTGACTGGCCACTCCGACGGAGACGTGGCCGCGCATGCAGCCTGCAGCGCGCTGCTGTCCGCGGCGGGCCTCGGCGACCTGGGCAGTCAGTTTGGCACCAGCCGGCCGGACTGGGCCGGAGCCCCAGGCTCGGCGCTGCTGGCCGAGAGCGCACGGCTCACCGCAGCAGCCGGATATCGCATTGGGAACATTGCCGTCCAGGTCATCTGTAACCGTCCGCGCATCTCGACTAGGCGTGCCGAGGCGGAGAAGGCGCTGGCAGCCGCCCTGGGCGGCGCGGCGGTGAGCCTAGCCGCGACCACGAGTGACGGGCTTGGCCTGACTGGCCGCGGCGAGGGCATCGCCGCGATCGCCACCGCGCTGGTTCTCCCGGCCTAGCCAGGTGCCGCTGGGCGCTTTGCTCGGCGGTCAGCTTTCTGGCGGCGTCGGCGTGCTCCACATGCGGTGGAACACGGGCATGTCGTCCGCCATGGCGTCGCCAGTGCCATGACCCGTCGTCGCCAGGCCGCGGATCGCCAGGCCGCCGGTCGCCAGGTCGCCGTCGTCTGCCGCGGTGGTCTCGATGCCGCCGTCGCCGGCCGCCAGCTCGTCTTCGTCGGCGGGCTCGCCCGCGACGTCCGCGGCGTCGGCGTCATCTGCAGGAGCGTCGCCGGGTTCTGCGTCGGTGTCGCCGGGTTCTGCATAAGCGTGGCCGGGTTCTGCAGGAGCGTCGGCGAGTTCTACGTCAGTGTCGCCGGGCTCTGCGTCGGTGTCGCCAGGTTCCGCATCGGCGCCCCCGGCCTGCCCGAGCGTGTTGGCTGGCTGCGTGCCGACGTGGTCCGGCGGTTCGGCCGCGGCGCCCGTCTCCGAGGCGCTGTCCCCAGCCGCGTCCGGCCAGCGATCGGTGTCGTCCGTGCCCTGGTCGCCGGCGGGCGCGCCTGCTTCGGGGGCCAGCGTGAATGGCTCGGACGCCGCGGCAGCGGTTCCGGCAGCCGCCCCGGCTGCGGCGGACGACACCAGTTGCGAACCGAAGCCCGGCACGAGCGAGGCCGTGTCCCACTGCCGCGGGATCCGCACCGGTAGCGGCGCGGGCCGCGCCACGACCTGCTCTGCAGCATCGGCCCGGCCCGCGCGCCTGCCGGGCCCGGCCAGCCGCCGCGCCGCGCTAGCCTGACGGCGCAGCCTGGCGTGTCGCAGCAGGGCGAGGAGCAGCAGGAAGGCGATGAGCACCAGCGCCCATGGCAGCACCGCCGCGGTGGTGGCGCCCACGTTGTACGGCAGCGTGCGCCCGGTTGCGTGCAGCACGTCCGCGCCGGCGGCGGCGGCGAGCACGCCCAGCAGGGTGAGCCAGGCGAGGATCCGACTCGGTACCCCAGCGCCGCGCAGCGCGAGCACGGCCAGCAGCGCTATCACTAGCGTCGCGTCGATCAGCAGCGGATAGTCGCTGGCGTAATGCGGAGAGATGCCCGCCTGCCTCGCGACTGCGTGGATGCCTGAGTACGACAGCACGAACGTAGCGGCGGCCAGCGCCGCGACGCCCACACACACTGCGGCCAGGCCCAGCATCCGGAGCGGCTGCGCCGCACCGTCCCGGCCCGTGCCGAACTCGGCTAGCGGTCCGGGCGGCCCTGCTGGCCCGCCCGGAATCGGGGCCTGTTCGCTCATCGGCCTGGCGATTCCTTCCTCGGCGGCATGGCTGGTGGCGCCCGCGTCAGGGCGTTTCCTGACCGCCGCTGGGGGGCGGGAGAATGAACTCACCGGTCAGCCCGCGTCAAAGGAGACGATATGCCGTACTACCGGGTTGCAGGCGAGGTTCCGGCAAAGCGCCACGTGCGCTTCCGCGGGCCAGACGGGAGCCTGTACGCCGAGGAACTGATGGGCGAGGAAGGGTTCGTCTCTGACTCATCGCTGCTGTATCACCGGCACCCGCCGACTGCGATCGTCAAGAGTGAGGGCCTCGCCGCCACCGCTGCGGTCGTCCTCGCGGCCAACCATCCGCTGCTGCCGCGCCACTTCCGCACTCAGGACCTGGCGGCCGCTGGCGACCTCGTGCTCGGCAGGCAGTTGCTGCTGGCCAACGATGACGTGCGTATCTCGTTCGCCGCTGCCGACACGGCGTCTGAGCTGTACCGCAACTCCTCCGGCGACGAGGCCGTGTTCCTGCGGTCGGGCTCCGCCGCGTTCGAGTCGGTGTACGGCAGCATCGCAGTGGGACCAGGTGACTACGTCATCGTGCCGCGCGGCACTATCCACCGCTGGCGCCCTGGCAGCGGTGGCGTCCACGCGCTGATCATCGAAGCGCGCGGTCACATCCGGCCGCCGAGACGCTACCTGTCGCAGTACGGCCAGTTTCTCGAGCACGCTCCGTACTGCGAGCGCGACCTGCGCGGACCCGACGGCCCCCTGCTGGCCGACGGCGAGGATGTTCCGGTGACCGTCCGGACCGCGGCGGGGCTGACCAGGCTGACATACGCCTATCACCCGTTCGACGTGGTTGGCTGGGATGGCTACCTGTACCCATACGCGTTCAACATCGCCGACTTTGAGCCGATCGTGAAGCGCACCCACGCGCCGCCGCCGGTGCACCAGACGTTCGAGGGGCCCAATTTCGTGATCTGCTCGTTCTGCCCGCGACCGCTCGACTTCGACCCGGAGGCAGTCCCGATCCCGTACAACCATCACAACGTCGATTCCGACGAGATGATGTACTACGTCGCCGGGGACTACTCCGCGCGCAAGGGCTCGGGGGTGGGCCTCGGCTCGATCACCCTGCACCCGTCCGGATTCACGCACGGTCCCCAGCCGGGTGCGGTCGAGGCGGTCATCCGCGGCCTGGCTCAGGGGACTACCACAACCGACGAGACTGCGGTCATGATCGACACGTTCCGGCCGCTGCTGCTGGCCGAGTCGGCTTGCGCGGCAGAAGACCCGGAGTACGCCTGGACCTGGGCCAGCGCCGCCCGCGGTCAGCGCGGTACCGGGCAGGCAGACCGCGGGCCGGGATTCTGAACCGCCGCCTTGCCCGTGGTGGTGACCACCGAGGCGCGGTACGGTCGGCGGCCTTCGCGCGCTGGCGGGCGTTGTCGAGGAAACGCGTTCACGAGACGAGATGTGCCTAGCCGGGCAACAACGGCAAGCCGGGCGCTCGGCCGTCTGCGAAGGCTCATGAATGTCTGGTTGGTGCACCTGGAGCTACACCAGACCGCCATTCATGGCCGTTGATGGTGCAGAGCCGACCACCGACAGGGCTGTGCGGGCCGTCTCCGGTGCGGCCGGAGACCGGCCGGGTGTCATGCGCCGCGAGTGTCGGGACCGCGCCGGCGCGGCCTCGGTGGAGGTGGCCGGCACCGCGTGCGCCCGGGATGCGGCGGCAGGAGTCATCGGGGTACCTGGATGTCGGGTGATCGGCCGTCAGTGGTTGTCACAGCTAGCGGACGTAATGTGGAGTGATGGCCGCCCGAACGCGCCCGATGTGCTGATGCGAGTCGTCAGCCGTCAGGCGCGCCGTCGCTGGATCATCGTGGCTGCCGGGACGGCGCTGCTATGTGGGCTGCCCGCCCTCATGAGCGCATGGCCCGTGACCGCGGCGGCAGTCTCGACGGCGCAACTGCGGGCTCGGATCATGTCCTCGTCGGGCGTTCCCTATCAGGGGTACGCCGAAAGCAACGTGGACCTCGGATTGCCCAGCCTGCCCGACCTCGGCGATGTCACGTCCCTCCTGGACGGCACCACCGACCAGTACGCCTGGTACAGGTCTGCCGATCAATGGCGGGCCGACGTACTGACGGCGGCGGGCGAG
Organism: Streptosporangiaceae bacterium; assembly: GCA_050698875.1. Classification (GTDB taxonomy): domain Bacteria; phylum Actinomycetota; class Actinomycetes; order Streptosporangiales; family Streptosporangiaceae; genus JAJYUU01. The sequence continues at coordinate 13,757 of JBOHCP010000031.1, forward strand.
AGCGACTCCTATCAGGCGGGTCCCTACGGCGCGTTCGACTGGAGCTACAGCAGTGACCTGCTGACTCAGGTCGTGGGCAGTGAGCCGGTGCGGCTGCCGCGCGCCGCGGACCTGCTGCCGCCTGCGCTGGCGCAGCGACTGCTTAGCTATGCCGGGCCGTCAACCCGCCTGTCGACGCTGCCGGCCCGGCGCGTGGCGGGTGTGGACGCGGCCGGGCTGCGCCTGACGCCCGCTGGCTCGACGTCGACGATCAGCGCGGTGGACGTCTGGGCCGACCCGCGCACCGGGCTGGCAGTCGAGGTAGAGATCTTTGGCCGAGGCTCGACGGCTCCGGTGCTGGTGAGCCGGTTCCTGGACGTCAGCCTGCTCCGGTCGGCCGTGGCGACCGTGACGCCCAGCGTGGGTGCAGGCATTGGCTTTGCGACGAGCAGCCTGCCCGACGTGACCAGGATCCTGCACGGCTACGGACCGGAACTGCCGGCGAGCTTGGGCGGCGTGGCCGAGGTCGCCGGCGTGCCCGGCCTGCCGGACCTGGCCGCGTACGGCAGCGGGTTCGCCAGATTCGCCGTGGTCCCGCTGCCGCAGAGCACCGGTCAGTCGCTGCTGCAGGCGGCTAGCTCGGCGGGCATCACCGTCCAGCTTGGCGGCCGCACAGGGGTGGTCATCGAGACGCCCCTCGTGACGGTGCTGCTATCGGAGCAGCCGGCCGGGCCGATCTACCTGCTCACCGGCACCGTCACCGCTACCGTGCTCGAGCGCGCCGCGCAGCAGCTGCCGGAGTACCCGTGATCGTCACCTCCGGGCTTACCAAGCGATACGGCACGCTGCTCGTCGTCGACGGCGTCAGCCTCGACGTACGCGAGGGTGACAGGTACGGGTTTCTCGGGCCGAACGGCTCGGGCAAGACGACCGTGTTGCGCATGCTGCTTGGCCTGGTGTACGCGACGAGTGGCACGATCGAGGTACTCGGCCGCCCGGTGCCGCGGCAGATCTCAGCGGTGCTGCCGCAGATCGGCTCGCTGGTCGAGGCTCCGGGTGCGTACGGTCACCTGTCCGGACGGGCAAACCTCGCCTTGATCGACGCGGCCGGAAGCCGGCCCGCCGGCCGCCGCCGCGGCCGGCGGCGGCGCATCGGCGAGGCCCTTGATCACGTCGGGCTCGGCGGCATCGACGACCGGCCGGTGCGGAAGTACTCGCTCGGCATGCGTCAGCGGCTCGGCCTGGCTGCCGCACTGCTGCGGTCGCCGCGGCTGCTCATTCTTGACGAGCCGACGAACGGCCTGGACCCGCGCGGAATCCACGAGGTCCGCACCCTGCTCGGCGAGCTCAACGCCGCGGGCACGACGGTCTTCCTGTCCAGCCACCAGCTCGCGGAGGTGGACCTGTTGTGCACGCGGATCGGCGTCATCGACCGCGGTCGCCTGGTGCTGCAGGATGACCTGACGGCGCTGCGCGGGCCGACCGGCCGGGTCATCGTCCAGAGCGCGGATGCCGACCGGGCCGCGGCCGTGCTCGGCAGCCTGCTGGCGGACCGCCACGGCGACCGGCTCACGGTCGCCGACGGTGACGCGGCTCGTGTCAACGCGCAGCTCACGGCCGCTGGCCTGCGAATTACCGAGATCGGGCCCGAGCGCAAGTCACTTGAGGAGCTCGTGCTGTCGGTGACGACGGGCGGATCCGACCGGTTCGACGGCGCCGAGAAGGCGGGCCAGCGCCGGCCTGCTAGCGCGAGGGCAGGAGGCAGCGAAACGGCGGGCTGGACAGCGGCCAGCGGGGACGGAACGGCGGCGAGCGCGACCGAGATGGCGGCCGGGCCGGGCGAGATAGGGGCCGGAGCGGACGGGGCAGCGG
>JBOHCP010000032.1:0-15506 GCA_050698875.1 Streptosporangiaceae bacterium
TCGGCCCTGACGACGCCATGATCCTGCCGGATGTGCCGGGGACCATCTTCGAGGGCGAGGCCGAGCTCGCGCTGGTCGTCGGCAAATGCGGGAAGAATGTCCCGCTGGCAGAAGCGATGGACTACGTGTTCGGCTACACGAATCTCATCGACGGCTCGGCCCGCGGGCTGCCGCCCGACGCCAATGTCTTTTATCAGATGAAGTCACGAGACACGTTCTGCCCGATCGGCCCGTTCCTCGTCACGAAAGACGAGATTCCCGATCCGCAAAACCTAGCCGTTCGGCTCTGGAACAACGGCGAGCTCATGCAGGATTTCAGCACGAGCGATATGGCGCATCCGATTCCGCGGTGTGTCGAGTTCGTCTCGTCGGTACATACGATCGAGCCGGGCGACCTGATCGCTACCGGGACGAACCACGGTGGCTTGAACCCCTTCATGGACGGCGACGAGATCGAGCTCGAGATCGATGGTCTCGGGCGCCTCCGGGTCAACGTCCGCGACGACCTGAAGCGATCCTGGAAGCGAGAAACTCGCCGCGACCGCCAGGCGCAGGGCAAGACGGGACCGACACCACAGCTCGCTGGAAAATACGCGCCAGGCGGCGAGCCCAAGAACTGACCGGAGGAACTGGCATGCCGAAGGTAACCGGATTAGGGCACGTCGGGATCTACGTACACGATCCGCAACTGATGATCGAGTTCTACTCAGGCTTTCTCGGCATGTCCGTTACCGACCGCGGGCCGGACGATGGGATCGTCTTCCTCAGTGCGAATCCGGCGATCGAGCACCACGAGTTCGCGATGGTGCGATCCGTAGACCACAAGACCGATCCGCAGCAGATCTCGTTTACGGTGGCCTCGCTTGCCGACCTCAGGAGCTTCTACGCCGGGAAACTCGACCGCGGGTACCCCGTCGAAATGGTCGTGAATCATGGCAACGCTATCGGCTGCTACTTCCGTGACCCGGAGCAGAACGTCGTCGAGGTCTATTGGCATACCGGCAAGGACTGGCCGCAGCCGTATGGGGATCCGATCGACCTATCGAAGTCAGAGGAGGAACTGCTCGACATCGTCGCTGCGTTGTGACGGTGCGACCGGCGCAGTCAGCTAGCCAGCTGCCGCTGACCCCTCAGCTCGATTGCACCAGCCGCTCGTACGCTCGCCGTTGTGAATCAGACCGACGTCGTGAACCCGCCGTTGCTGTACAGGACCTGCCCGGTGATCCAGCCGCCGGCATCAAACATCAGGAATCGCACGAGGTCGCGGGTGTCGGCCGGCGTTCCGAGCCGGCCGGCCGGTGTCTGGGCCGCGGCCGTCCGGCGGATCGCGGGGTCATCCAGCCGGTGTCAATCGGGCCCGGGTTGATGACGTTCGCGCGGATGCCCCGGCCAGCCAGCTCGACCGCCGCAGCCACCACGATCCGGTCCAGCGCGCCCTTGCTCGCCCCATACGGCAGATGCGCACGGCGTGATCACTGGTCAGCGCCACGATGCGGGCCGTGACCTCCGTTGTCGTCTCGGCAGGCAGATGCTCGGCGAACGCCTTAATCAGGAGCCACGCCGTACGCGCGTTGACCGCGAAGTGCCGGTCCCAGCTGTCGACGGTCGTGTCCAGGACCGAGCTGTCGACGCTCTCGCAGTGCGACATCACCAGCCCGCGCAGGCCGCCAGCGGCAGCCGCAGCGCCGACAAGACGTGCCGGAACGTCAACCGCGGCCAGGTCGGCGGGCACGACCTGCACCGTGCTGCCGCGGCGGCGGCACTCCGTCGCCACGTCCTCGGTATCGTGCTCGCCGCGCGCGTAGCTAACGCGGTCGTCATAGGGTGCCCAGAAATTCAGCACCAGATCCCACCCGTCATCGGCAAGACCCAGCGCCAGACCAGCGCCGATGGACCGCCGCCGGCCAACCCCGGTCACCAGCACCGTTCCACGACGTCGACCAGGCATAACAGCGTTCCTCACCAGAGCAGGCGACAACGCCAGCAAGGCAACCACGGTTCCCGTACACCGGGCAATCGATTAACAGGCTCGTGAGTGCGTTGCCTTGGCACGAGCTCGATCTGCGTCCGTCGGACTCCGGGAAATGTGGTTGACGGATTGCTCGCCGCACCGAACGATGGTTGCCGTCGGCCGGACTAGGTCGACGCAGCCGCTCAGCGAAGACGAGAGGAGGCGAAATGTCTGCCCAGCTTCGATATTCACGTCCGAAAGGTCGCCAGACTTGTCGTTTCCCCGTTCTTTTCGCTGCGGGCATTGCGGCGTAGACGTCTCACTGGACGCCCCTGGCACGTCGCACCGCAACCACTGCCCTAGCTGCCTGTGGTCCCGGCACCTTGATCGCAACGTCCCCGGCGACCGGAAGGCTGAGTGCCCGGGCGGCATGGAGCCCATTGCGGTCACCGTTCGCGGCGAACGCCGGTGGATGCTCATTCATCGCTGCACTCGCTGCGGCCGGCTGCGGATGAACCGGGCAGCCGCTGATGACAACGTGCTGCTTCTGCCGCAACTGGCCGCGCTGCCGCTGGCTACGCCACCTATTCCGTATCTCGGCGCAGCGGCACCACCTGACAACGGGATCAAAGGGACGAGGGAGCAGGGGCAGGCGACTGCCTGGACATGCCGCAGCCAGCTGCGGGACGGGGAGGCCTCCCCATAACTTCTGGGCGTGCCGCGCGGTCATAGACAGTGCATGGGTCCTTAAGACCGTCTAGCACAAGGGAGGCCATCATGCGCCTTCCCGCTTCCGTTCTGCCGCTCATCCGCCGGGCACCAGTACGTCCGCAGCCGGGACGCCCGCCTGCGAGTGGCTTGGCCTTGACTGCCGTCGCCCTCTGCGCGGCGGCGCTCGTCGCCGGCTGCTCGGGCGCGGCCGGATCGCCGCGCGTGCTAACCGCCAGCCCTCAGCCGCGCGCCAGCGTCGCAGCCGCGACCGGCACCCCGGCCGCCGCCCCGCCCTCTCCGGCGGTCTCCCCAGCAGCGCCAGCCGGCGGGCCCGTGCCGCCCGGGTTCGAGCCGGTGTCGATGACCTTCGTGTCGGCCACCGAGGGCTGGGTCCTTGGCACCGCCCCGTGCGCGGTCCAGCCGTGTACCTCGATTGTCCGGACCACCGACAGCGGCGCGTCGTGGGAGGGCATTCCGGCACCCCGCTTCCCGCTTGCCTCGAACGGGCCGTCCGGCGTGAGCCCCGGCCTCAGCTACCTGCGGTTCGCAAACCCGCTGGACGGATTCGCCTTCGGCTCGCAGCTGTGGGCCACCCATGACGGCGGCGCGAGCTGGCAGCACGTGTGGCTGCCCGGCAGCATCGGCGACCTGGAGACCTCGGCCGGCGTGGTCTATGCCGCGGTCATGAGCCAGGACCACACGGTCACCATCTACCGGAGCCTGGCCAGCGGCGGTCTCTGGACCCCGGTACAGGGTCTGCCGTCCAATGTTCCCGCCCCGCTAGCTAGATGTCTCGGCCGTCTACACCATTGGCAGGATCACGCTGCACGGCGCCGCCGCGTGGATCATCCTGGGCGGCCAGTTGTACGGCACGCAGACCGGTCCGAGCTGGGTCAGGGAGCCGGTCAGCTGCGCGCCGGGCTACGTGATGGCCAGCGGCGCCGCCTACAGCACGCAGCAGGTCACCCTGCTATGCGCCGGCGACTCGGCCATGGATCGCAAGGAAAGATCCTGTACTCCTCCGGCGACGGCGGGGCGAGCTTCAGCCTGGCCGGCATGCCGCCCCTGGTCGGCGACCAGCTCAAGCTGCTCGCGCAGCCGACGGCGCAGCACATCTTCATGGCCGCCTCCTCGGGCGCGACCAGGCTGGATGTGTCGGGCGATGGCGGACACACCTGGGGCACGGCGCTCACCATCAACGACGGCGGAGCCGGCTGGAGCGACTTCGGCTTCACCACGGCCGCCCAGGGCGTCGCGATCGCGGGCAACTCGATGATCGGCAGCCACATGTACATGACCTGGGACGCCGGGCAGACCTGGCACCGGGTCACGTTCTGAGCTGGCAGTCGCGCCGGGCTGGGCGGCAGCGCCCAGCCCGGCAGGGAATGTGTGCCAGGAGAGTGCGTCGGGCCGGATGTCAGTCGTGTCGAGCGGAGCCGGAGATTATCGGCGAAGCGGAGTCAGCCGCGCAGCAACGCGTACACGACTGCGTCGCTCCAGGCCCCATCCCGCCATCCCACTTCCCGCAGCACGCCTTCCCGCTGGAACCCGATCCGGTCCAGCACGCGCTGCTCGGCGACGTTGCCTGCCTCGGTCCACGCTTCCAGCCGATGCACCGGTGGTAGCCAAGCAGATAGTCCACAAGCAAGCGCTGCGCCACCGTGCCGATTCCATGGCCACGGTGCTCCGGCACAAGCGCGGCCTCGATCTCCAGGCAGGCACCCGGTGAGCCACCTCAGCGCGCATCCTTCCATGAAACAACGCCGACCACGCTCGCCGCCTTCCAGCTCGATGGCAAGAGCACTTGACTCCGGCCCGAGGAAGCCGTCCTTCTCCCAGCGGCGCCGCCGGGTGCCGGGTCGCGGAATCCCAACCACTCGAACGGCCCGACAGCATCTGGTTCTGTGTCCAGCCGGTCCAGGAAATCAAGATCCGCCTCGATAAAGGCTCGCAGCCGAAGCCGGAGGCCGTCGCCGCCCACGGCGCCATGATCACACAAGCCGGTCTTGCGGGCGCACCGGAATCGTTCGTCCCACAGTGAGGCCCCTCAGCGGCGATCGGCGCCTAGAAGCAGGGCAGCAGTCGGCGCGATCTAGACGAATCACAGCTTCATGCCACGAGCACGTGCCTGAGCATCACGGCCACAGGCGGCCAAGTGCACGGCGACCTGCACGAACTCCGGCCCAGCGGCGAAGCATTCGAAACCACCATAACGACAGCCCGCAGATGCGACTGGGCGACATCCTGGACGCGGCCTTCGACGCGCTCTTCGTGACCGCGCAAGGCCAGCGCGACGGTGCATGAGACCAGACAGGCGCCGCCGGGACGTGTTGCGATCAACAGAACAGGGGGATCGGAGCGGAACCGAACTGGCCGCATGACCGTGCATGATGAACTGCCACGGCGGCAACCCGCGCTTCTGCCCCCTGGCGGAGGTCAGGGAAGGCGAAGCTCGCTGGTCTCAGGGTGCCAGCACCGGGCCCGGGGTCCGCGGTGCTGGCTACGCGCCCGACGTGATCGTCGTCCTCACGGATGGCGCGAATACTCAGGGCGTTAGCCCGCAGACCCCCCCTCGGCAAGCCGCGCAGCGCCGCGTGCGGGTGTTCACGATCGGCTTCGGCACCACCAACCCCGCGCCACTCGTGTGCAGCGGCTCGCAGTTCGGCGGCGCCTTTGGCGGCGGGTTCGGCCTCGGGTTCGGCCGCGGGTTCGGCGGGTTCGACGGCCACAACCCGCTGGTCGCCAACTACGGCACGCTCCGGCAGATAGCAGCAACGACTGGCGGCACGTTCTACCAGGCCCGGAACGCCACTGAACTCCGGAAGGCGCTCAGCCATCTGTCCGGTGCCTTCATGATCGTCCACAAGCAACTCGACTTGGCCCCCTTGTTCGCAGCCGCCGGCGGCGTGCTCGCGAGCGCGGCGGTCGCGTTGTCGCTGTGGTGGAGGGGAACCCGGCTCCGGCCCGCGCCCGCGCGCGAGCCTGCGCCTGGCGGGCAGACCAGCCGCGAGGAGGCCGAGGGAGCAGGTCTCGGTCTCCAGTGCCGACTCGAGCCGGCGGCCCGCGCGCGAACGCCAGTCACGAGGACCCGGTCGTGCTGCCTCAGGAAGACCGCGACTGGCATTCCCGTAAACGTCCGGCTCTGCGCAAGTGAACCATTTTGCTGAGAACGTGCGGCTGAATGGTCTCGGTTTGGCCACGAATGAGAGTGGCTCTTGCGCATCCGTGAACTTCTCGTGAATCTTGGTTCACCGAGGGGCCATGTTCATGCTTCTGAGCGAGGTTCATGCCTCATGAATAGCGGTTCATCTAGAGAAGTCGGACGGCCCGCCGGGTCGGGGAATGGCAGTGTGTCCGTACGCGGAATCACCGTTCGTTTCGGCGGCCTGACTGCGCTGGACCAGGTATCGCTGACCGCCGCGTCGCATCAGGTGACCGGGATCATCGGACCGAACGGAGCTGGCAAGACAACGCTGCTGAACGTGCTGTGCGGCTTCGTCAAGCCCGATTCGGGTCAGATTGAGCTCGACGGGCGCGAGCTTTCTCAGCTCCGGCCGCACAGGCTGGCCGGCATGGGAATCGCGCGGACGCTGCAGGGTGTCGGCCTTTTCGCCGGGCTGTCGGTGATCGAGAACGTCATGGTCGGGGCGACGTCGCAAGCCCGCGCCGGGTTCTGGTCGGCGTTGCTAGGCCTGCCGAGGTCCGACCGGGACGAACGGCGGCTGCGGGACCAGGCCATGCGGGCTCTTGACCGGGTCGGCGCCGCCGAGCTAGCTGACAGCATGCCGGGCGCGCTTCCGCACGGACCACGTAAGCGGGTCGCGCTGGCGCGCGCCCTGGTGGCACAGCCTCGCCTGCTGCTGCTTGACGAGCCGGCCAGCGGCCTGTCGGAGAGCGAGCTGCCCGAGCTGGGCGAGTTGATGCGCCAGATCGCCGAAGACACAAGCGTGGTGGTGATCGAGCACCGGATGGATCTGATGATGTCGGTCTGCGACACGATCTACGTGCTGGATTTCGGCAAGGTGATCGCCACGGGCACCCCAGAGCAGGTGCAGTCCGACCCGGCGGTCACCGCTGCCTACCTCGGTGCCGAGAACGGAGTCGCCGGGGCCGCCGGGGCCACCGGGGCCAGCGAGGACGGGTCGGTCGGCCATGGCTGAGGCAGCCAGCCTTGCGACCGAGGATGTCGTGGCCGGCTACGGCGGGGTTCCGGTCCTGCACGGCGTATCGGTTGCGGTTGCTGCCGGGACGATCACCACGGTGCTGGGCGCCAATGGAGCGGGCAAGACAACGCTGTTGCGCACGATCGCCGGGGTGGTGCGGCCAAGCAGCGGGCGCATCCTGCTAGACGGCGCGAACCTGGCCCGTCGCCTTCCCGAGGAAGTAGCCAGGGCAGGCCTGGCGCACGTGCCTGAGGGCCAAGGGGTCATCACCGAGCTCACGGTCGAGGAAAACCTGCGGCTCGGCGCGCTGCTGCAGAACGGCGCCAGGCGGCCAGCAGCGCTGGATGCCGCGTATCAGCGTTTCCCGCTGCTCGCCGACCGCAGGCGCCGTGCAGCGGGAACGCTGTCCGGCGGCGAGCGGCAGATCCTTGTCATCGCCAGGGCGCTGATGACGGCTCCCAGGGTGTTGCTGCTCGATGAGCCGTCGCTCGGTCTGGCGCCGAAGATCGTCTCCCAGGTCATGGAGCTGATCAGGCAGTTGCGCGACGACGAGGGCCTGACGGTGCTGCTGGTCGAGCAGAACGCCAGGAGCGCGCTGGCCATCGCCGATAAGGGCATCGTGCTGAATCTCGGCAGGGTGGTTGCTGAGGCTCAGGCTTCGGTGCTGGCTGCCGACGAGGCTCTGCGCCGTCACTATCTGGGCTTCTAGGGAGGCGGGAAATGCAGGAGTTCATCGAGTTCACGCTCGAGGGAATCAGCTCAGGCATGATCTACGCGGCCATCGCGCTGTCGCTTGTCCTGATCTGGCGCGGAACCCGGATACTCAACTATGCCCAGGGCGGCACGGCCATGTTCACCGCCTACGTCGCGCTGGAAGTTATCTACCTCACCCGGAATTACTGGCTGGGCTTCGGCGCTGCGCTGCTGGCCGGCCTGCTGCTCGGCGCGGTGCTGGAGCGAACCATCATCCGGCCGGTGACCGGCAAGCCGCCGCTCAATGCCGTTATCGTGACGATCGGCCTGCTGATCTTCATCGAGGGTCTGGCCGGCGTCATCTACGGCGCCTCCTTCCGCTCCTTCCCGTTTGCCTACTCCGTTCGCGGGCTGAGCATCGGCTCTGTGGCCCTGGGCATCACGCGCAATGACATCTTCACCGCCTCTGCCGTGCTGATCGCCGCGCTCGCCCTGGCCGCAGTCTTCCGCTTCACCTCGGTGGGCCTGCGGATGCGCGCGACGGCGTTCAACGCCAGCGTCGCGCGGCTGCTCGGGGTCAGGGTCGGGCGGATGCGCAATCTCGGCTGGGCGCTGGCGGGCCTGATCGGCGCGCTGGCAGGCATGCTCGTCACGCCCCCCCAGCTGTACCCGAACAGCATGGACGCGATCTTCGTGCTGGGTTTCACGGCGGCGGTGATTGGCGGGCTGGAAAGCCCGGTCGGTGCAGTCATCGGCGGTCTGCTGCTCGGCGTAGTCCTCAGCTACGCGGGCGGTTACCTGGGCGCGCAGTTGGTGCAGGTCTTCGGTCTCGCTGCGCTCATCCTCGTCCTGATGGTCAGGCCGACCGGCCTGTTCTCCGCGACTGCAATCCGGCAGGTGTGACCGTGACTCTCGCCAGGCACCTGGGCCTCGCGCTGCTGGCCGCGCTGGTGCTGCTGATCCTGTCCTACAAGCTCGGCCAGTACCGTCAGTACCAGCTGGCTGAAGTCGCGGCCTGGGTGGTCGCGGTGGCCGGGCTGACCATCTTGATCGGCCTCAGCGGGCAGATCTCAGTTGGCCATGGCGCGTTCATGGCCATCGGGGCCTTTGCCACAGCGCTACTGCTTGATCATCTCGGCTGGCCGCTTGAGCTGGTTTTTGTAGCGAGCATGGTGATCTCCGCGGTGACCGGGGCCATCTTCGGCATCGCCGCTGCCCGGCTACGCGGCCCGTACCTCGCAGGTGCGACGCTGATGCTTGCGGTAGCGCTGCCATTCATTGCCGTGGCCTATCCGAGCGTGTTCGGCGGGGATCAGGGCCTGAACGTCCCGGTCTCCGTTCCCAGCTTCCTCGGTGCCTCGTTCCCGCTTACTCGCTGGCTTGTGTGGCTCACCTGCGCGTTCACCCTGGTCGCGCTCGTGCTGCTGGCCAATCTCTCTCGCAGCCGCATAGGCCGCAGCTGGCGCGCGCTACGCGACGACGAGGTGGCGGCCTCCCTTGCTGGCCTGAATGTAGCCCGGCTGCAGATCCTGGCGTTCATTGTCAGCTCCGCCAGCGCGGGCCTGGGCGGTGCCCTGCTGGCCACCTGGGCGGCGAGCGTTAATCCCGACGACTTCTCGCTCACGCTGTCGATCGGTTTGCTGACCGCAGCGGTGCTCGGAGGCCTGGGCAGCCTGGCCGGAGCCGTGTGGGGGAGCCTCGTGCTTGTCCTGGTGCCCACGTATCTGGAGAACCTCAGCACCAGCCACGGTCTGTCCGCTGGAACCACCGCGAGCGTGCCGATCGCCGCTTACGGGGTGGTCCTGATCGTGGTCATGCTGCTGTTCCCGGCAGGTATCCAGGGGGGCATCCGCCGCCTTTTCGGCCCGGTGGCACCCGCCGCGGTGAGCCCTCTCAGCGCATTGCGCCGGCGTTGGTCGGCTATTAACCACCAAGAGGAAGGAACTTCATGAACAGATCACACCGGGCGAACACTGTCGCGCTGGCAGCGCTCGCCGCCGTCTCGATGGCCGTTGCCGCCTGTGGATCGGGCGGCACGGGGTCATCGAAGAACTCCGCCCTGACAGCATCGGCTACAGGCATCACTGCCAAGACCATCACCATCGGCAGCCACCAGCCGTTAACCGGGATCGCCGCGCCGGGCTATGACGAGATCGCCCCGGCGTCTAGCGCCTACTTCGCGTACGTCAACGCCCACGGCGGCATCTACGGGCGCAAAATCGCATACAAGTACCTCAATGACCAGTACAACCCCTCGATCACGACGACGGTGGTGCACCAGCTGGTGCTGCAGGACAACATCTACGCCATGTTCAACGGGCTGGGCACCCCGACCCACCTGGCCGTCGCGCCGTTCCTGAACTCCGAGAAGGTTCCCGACGTCTTCATCGCCTCCGGCTGCGAGTGCTGGAATGCCGCCTCGACCCTGCCGGACTCGTTCGGCTGGCAGCTGGACTACATCCGCGAGGGCAAGATCCTCGGTCACTACATCGAGCAACATTTCGCGAATAGCAAGATCGCCTTCTTCTACCAGGACGACGAGTTCGGCGGCGACGGCGTCAAGGGCCTGGAGTACGAGATCCCGGCCAAGCAAATCGTGGCCAAGGAGACCTACGACCCGTCCAACATCAAGATCGGTCCGCAGGTCGCCGCCCTGAAGGCATCAGGGGCCCAGATCGTCGTGTCCTTCTCGGTGCCGGCGTTCACGGCGCTGCTCCAGCTGAACATGCTCGGCGTCAACTACGCCCCGCAGCACCTGGTGGTCAGCGATGTGGGCTCTGACCCGATCACCCTCGCCGGTCTGCTCGAGTCGTTCGCCAAGCAGAGCGGCGCGACGGTGTCCGGCAACGCGCTCACGCAGGGGATCATTACCGACGGGTACCTGCCGTCGCTCGGCGACACCAGCAACAGCTGGATCAAGCTGCTGGACAAGATCCACAGCCAGTACGACGCGAAGGCGCCGCTGGACGGCAACGTCGCGTACGGCATTGCAGTCGCTTACACCTTCGTCCAGGCGATGTTCAAGGCCGGGCGCAACCCGACCCGGCAAGACCTGTTGAACGCGGTCAACGCCGGGTTGCCGCAGGGCTTCTCCGTCGCTCCCTACGCCTACTCCGCAAGCAACCACAACGGCATCACCGGTGCCTTCATGGCGCAGATCGAGAACGGCGCCCTGGTCCCGCTCGGCCCAGTTCTGGCCACCGACGATTCCGCGACCGGCGGATTCAGCACTCCGCCAGCTCAGCCAGCTGCTCCGGCCAGCGGGGTACCATCGCCCTGACCCAAACGCGCGTGCAGGCCACCCGGCATTTCGCGGGCGGCCTGCACGCGGCAGGCCTGGGGTCTCCTCGTCACTAGGGGTTGTCTGTGGTAAGCGTCTCGGCTGGCCGAAGGTCAGCTGCCGGAATTGACATACCGCCAGCCGAACGGCTGCTCACCGCGGCCGAGCAGTTGTTCGGCGAACGGAGTTACCGGCGCACGACCGTCGCAAACATCTGCGCCGCAGCGGGAATGGCGACCGGGAGCTTCTATGCGCACTTTGGCTCCAAGTCCGACATCTTCGCCGCCGTCATCCGGCAAATCAACGCTGACCTGCGGCAGGCAATGGCAGCCGCGCTACGGATCGCCGAGGACAACCAGCGGGCCAGGGAACGGGCGGGCTTTCGCGCCTACTTCGACCTGATGTCGCAGCGGCCCTGGATCTACCGAATCGTGCGCGAGGCTGAGTTCCTTGCCCCGGCAGAGTTCCGGGAGTACTACGAGCGCCTCGCCCGCGGCTATGCCCGTGGCGTGCGCGCCGCTCAGCTGGCCGGAGAAATAGACGCCCTGTACGACCCCGAGGTCATCGCCTACATCTATACCGGGCTCGGCCACTTCGTCGGCATGCGATGGGCCGAGTGGACAGCGGGAGGCAGGGTGCCCGACGACGTCTTCGACGACCTGATGGAAGTGCTGGCCCGCGGGCTGCCGCCGGCTAGTTCTCCGGATGGCGACGCGCGCCAGCTGGCATCCAGGCAGGCCGCGGACAGACGACAACCATGGTCATAATTGCTCGGATAGCAGAACCATGGTGCGCCGCAGCATTCAGGAGCGGGCCCTGAAGCTGACCGGCGAAGCGTCGCGGTCATCCGTGCCCTCAAGCACGCAGGTCGACTCGTGACTCGCACTGTTCACGGAACTACCTTGAGGGCGTTCCAGGCCGCTTCTGCCAGGTGCCGCTCGCCGGTCAGCTGATCCCGGGACCGGTTGCCGCCGACCAGCCGCTGGCGTGTGTATTCCAGACTCGGGCCCATCCAGAGGGCGTGGTAGAGCTCGGGCGCCAGCGCTCGGATACGGCCCTTGCTGACATGGTCGGCGAGTCACGCACCGGCCTCTGAGTAGAAGTTGACGTTGAGCTGCGGCACGCGATCCGGACCGCTCGCGGGGAGCACCGACTACGAGCTCCTGATATCGCCGCAGGCCCGCGAGCTCCTTCAGCAGAACCCAGCTGACTCGGCGATTACCCGCGATGATGACCCTCGCGTTGCCACGGCCGGCGGTCTAAACTCGCGCCGAGGGTGATCGCATGGATGACGTCGCTGGGCAGTTCCTCGAGTTGATTCACGGCCTCGAAGAGGTCAGGGATGTCGTGACGCCTGAGCGCGCTCATGCCGAGTTCGACGAGATGACGCTGCAGCTGTTCTGGAAGAAGTGGCCTGGCATATCTGCATGGGCTGGCTCACTGTGGCGGATGCTATCCGAGGAGCTGGCCGGACCAGCCAGCCCTCACCTCGACGCCGAGCTGGACGAGGTCGGCGGCAGTGGGTGAGAGATCGGTGACCGGGACGAAGGTCGTGACGGTCCTCCGGGATCTGATGAACACGCGCGTGGCCGCGACGACGCCGGACACGCCGGTGGCGGAGGCGGCCGCGGGCATGGTGCAAGCGAACGTGGGCTCAGCCGTCGTCATGCAGGGGCCGTTTCTCGCTGGCATCCTCACCGAGCGCGATGTCCTGCGTGCGGCTGCCTCCGGTGCGGACCTCTCAGCCTCCTTGGTGTCGGCATGGATGACCCCCGACCCTCAGTCGGCCCGCCCGGACACGCCTGCCGATGAAGCCGCCCAGATTATGCTCCTGAACGGGTTCCGCCACCTCCCGATCGTGGAAGGCCGCAGCGTCTGCGGCGTCGTAAGCCTCCGCGACCTGTTCGCATCCAGAATCCGCCGCCCGCCGCCGCGCTGAGTGAGCCGAGTCTGCGGGAACCGCGCGCTAGCGCCAAGAGACGTGGCCAGTACATGCTGCCCAACTGACGTCACAATTCATGAGCATCGATCATGCTCCAAGCGCTCCAGTGACGCCGAAATCCGCGAGCAAACGACACCGCCCCGCCACCGACATAGCCAAACATCCAAGCCATATGCCCCTGGGGATATGGCGATTCAGCGATTAAGCGGACGGACCACGCTGGCGTCGTCGTCGACGACCTTGAGGCTGCTACTGCGTTCTTTGTCGAACTCGGTATGGAGCTGGAGGGCGCGGCGCCAGTTGAGGGAGGTTGGGTGGACCCTGTCGTCGGGCTCGACGACGTCCGAGTCGACGTCGCGATTGCCACCCCGGACGGCCACGGTCGGCTTGAGCTGACGAATTCCACCCGCCGGCAGCGGTCACCATTGAGCCGGACAAGCAGCAGCGAACACGCTGGGCATACGTCGCATCATGGTCGCCGTCGAAGACATTGAGGACGTCCTTGCCCGCCTGTACACCCACGGCGCCGAACTCGTTGGCGAGCTGGCGCGGTACGAGGACAGCTATCGGCTCTGTTACGTCCGCGGCCCCGAGGGCATCATCGTCGCACTGGCCGAGCAGCTCAGCTGAAGGCTGCCGAAGGCGCCGTTCACCCAGAGCATCATCCGGGCACGGTAGCAGCGAGATCCGCGGCAAGCCCGCCGCCCGTAAGCGGGCCTGGACCCGGCCTGGACCCGGCCTGGACCCCCGAAGACATCAAAGGCACACTTCTCAAACACGCTCGGAGGGAACCCGGCAGGTGGTCCCGTCTGCGCGGGGTCTCCGGCGGACCGGATGCTGGCTGAAATTCATGCCGCCACATCGCGGGCAGGCCAGCAGCTCTTTGACAGCCTGGCTAGCAAGAAGGAACGGCGACGCCTCCGCTCTTAGCCTGGCCGGCTTGCCCATGCACGCCGTCCCCGCGCTTGCCGCCCTGACCCGAGGAGCCGACAGCGGCTTACGGGCGGTGTGCCCGGGCGATCGCACCCGTCGCCATGCTGCTGATCTTGGCACTCGCCAGGACCAGCCACACCCGGAGCAGACTCGCTGATACTCCGCCGCCGGCCAGAACAGGCTCACCGCCACACGCAAAGCGCCGCTGCGCGGATCTGCAAGATCGGCAGTTGCAGGGCGTGAGCTTCTTGGCGTCGAGCTTTTTCCTGCTCGCGCCACGCACGAAGCCCGACCATGAGACGACGGGCTGGCGGCCCATCCGCGCTAGTTCAGCCGCGGGCTTTGCCGCACCAGACAACCTTCAACGGCTCACCCGTCTCGCTGTTAGGGATCTGGACGGGGGCGAAATGCAGCTCCCGCCATCTGTCGAGAGGTTCGCGCAGATAGGCCCTGGGGAATGGGCATCGTCTGACGGAAGCCTCGGCTGCGTAAATCAGGCTTTCGTTCGTGCGCCGGCTGCCAATCGTCCCGCAGCGGCCGCGCGGGCCCGGCGCTACGCACTGCGTTCGGCATGACCGCGCGTCCGGCGGCAGGTCGGTCAGCGTGCAGAACGAAGCTGGCTACCCGGGCGCGCGGGCTTCGGGCTGGCCGCCTGCTGGGCGCGCGGTCAGCTTGTACGACGTGAACTCGTTTCAGCTGCGGCGGGCGGTGCCTGATGGATGCGTGTCATGGCGTGCAGATCCGCGGGATTCGCTGCGGTGCGGGACGTTGTAGCAGCTGCTGCTGACATTGCTGCTGCCCCGTGCACAGCGCGGCGGGGGCGTTGCTGGCGGTCCACAGCAGGGCCGGTGGCGGCCACGAGGGAGGTTATCGGCGGGCAGTGTCGGTGCCGGAGGTGGTGTGCGATGGCGCTGGCACGGACGTATGCGATGGCGCTGGCCGGAGTCCAGGGCCACGTCGTGGAGATCGAGGCTGATATCGAGAACGGCCTGGTCGCTCTGCTGCTGGTCGGGCTGCCGGATACCGCGCTGCGGGAGGCGCGGGACCGGATCAGGTCGGCGATCGTGAACAGCCGCCAGTCCTGGCCGCAGCGCCGGGTAACGGTCGGGCTGTCGCCCGCGAGCTTGCCGAAACGGGGATCGGCATTCGACCTGGGCATCGCCATGGCGATTCTCGCTGCGGACGGCGCGCTGCCAAGGGACTGCCTGATTGGCACCGTGCTGGTGGGCGAGCTAGGGCTGGATGGTCGGCTGCGGCCGGTGCAGGGCGTGCTGCCGTCGGTGGCGGGCGCTGCGGCGGCAGGGTTCGGGCGGGTGGTGGTGCCGCCGGAGAACGCGGCCGAGGCGCTGCTGGTCCCGGGAATGCAGGTGATCTGCGCGCCGAGTCTGCGCGCGCTCATTGACTGGCTGCGCGGCGAGACCTCAGCGCCGGGACCCGCCGTCCAGGTGCGGGCATCCGGAGCCGGTCTGACGGCCACCGCCAACCGTGCGGCGACCGTGGCACCCGCGCTGGACCTCGCCGATGTGGCGGGCCAGCCCGTCGCCCGGCGCGCCGCCGAGATCTGCGCCGCCGGCGGGCACCACCTGCTCCTGACAGGGGCGCCCGGGGTCGGGAAAACCATGGTCGCAGAGAGACTCCCCACGATCATGCCGAGTCTGGACCCGACCGCGGCGATGGAGGTCAGCGCCATCCACTCAGTTGCTGGCACGCTGCCAGCCGCCAGGCCGCTGGTGACCGACCCGCCGTTCTGCGCGCCGCACCACACGGCGACAAAGGCCGCGATCGTCGGCGGCGGAAGCGGCATCATCCGGCCGGGGGCGGCGTCCCTGGCGC
>JBOHCP010000033.1:0-15504 GCA_050698875.1 Streptosporangiaceae bacterium
CAGCCGGCCAGTAACGGTGTAAGAACTGCGGCCGCGGCTCGCCGGCGCCACCTGCTCGGCGCGCCGTGCCGCGGGCAGGCAGGCGTCATTCGTGTCCTCCATCAGGGGCCGACCTCGGCTACGGACGCTGGACCGCTCGTCCTCGCTTGGCGGTCACTGGCATCGGACGCTATGCCGATTCAGAATCGCGGACGCCCTCAATCGCGTCCGGGACCGATGACAGCGACCGGCGGTAACACCTGGGCAAGACATGAGTTACTTGTCAGGTCTCTCTGACCACGTCGGTGGCGTCCTTGTCGTCACGGATGCCCTTGTAGGCGGGCCCGCGAAGCCGCCCCGACTTGGTCCATCCGGCGAACGCGACCTCGGCAACGAGCACCGGTTTCACCCAGCGGACGAACCGGGCGTCTTCCGCCGGGATCTGGCCGGCGAACGGCGAGGTGTCGCGCCGGAGCGCGCCAAGCCTGTCCCCCAGCATCCGGAGCGTCTGCTGGGTGAAACCGGTGCCCACATGACCGCTGTACACCAGGTCGCCGTCGGCGTGCACTCCGACGAGGAGGGAGCCGATCCAGCCTGCCCGGCCGCCCTCGCCTAGCTTCCAGCCACCGATGACGAATTCCTGCCGGAACACGTTCTTGATCTTCCGCCACGCGGCCGACCGGCGGCCCGGCTCGTAGCGCGACGCCAGCCGCTTGGACACCACTCCTTCGAGCCGCTGCTGCACGGACACGGCCTGAATGTCGGCGCCGGACTCGCCGCTGAACGACGGCGGGACCTGCCAGCGGCCGCGCTGCAGCCCGAGGCCCTCCAGCAGCTCGCGCCGCCGGGTGTAGGGCAGCTCGAGCAGCGGCCTGCCGTCCAGCCAGAGCAGGTCAAAGGCCAGGTAGCTGACCGGTATCTGGGCCGAGAGAACCGCCGCCTGCGCGGCGGAGCCGACGTTCATGCGCTGCTGAAGGGCCTCGAAGTCGGGCCACGAACCGCCCGCCAAGGCCACGATCTCCCCGTCAAGGACAGCCTCGCGGGCACCCGTCAGGTCCGGCGCGCGGGCGAGCTCAGGGTAAGCCTGCGTGATGTCCCGGCCACTGCGGGACGTCAGCTTGACGTGGCTGTCGGTCAGGAATGTCAGCGCGCGCAGCCCGTCCCACTTCATCTCGTAGGCCCAGCCGGCGTCACTGGACGGCAGCGCGCCTGCCGTGGCTAGCATCGGCCGCAGGTCGGCGGGTGGTTCCCGCCACATCTGGTCGCGCTGGCTGCTTGCCACACCCCGATCCTGCCTCGCGCGGCCACAGCCAGCGCGGGCTAGGCACCACAAAAGCGCGACCAGTGCGGCCGCGGGCCTGGCGCGCCGCTGCGCAGGCGGCGGTAAGCCCCATGCTCGCGCCGCGCGGGCGCCGGTCAGCCCATCGTCTTCGCGCCGTCCAGCGACTCCCTGATGATGTCGGCGTGGCCAGCGTGTTGCGAGGTCTCGGCGATCAGGTGCAGCAGCACCCGGCGCGCCGACCAGCGTGCGCCCGGCTCATACCACGGCGCCGCGGGCAGCGGCTGACTGGCGTCGAGGTCGGGCAGCGTGGCCAGCAGTTCGTCCGTCGCGGCCGCCGCGGCGCGGTAATCGCTGACGAGGCCCGCCAGCGTCTCGCCGGGCAGCATCCGGAACCCATCAAGGAAGGCCTGCATGCGCGCCGGATCCTGCCAGTCGCCGCCGGTAGCCGGGGGCCCCGCGGTGATGAACCTCGCCCAGTTCCGCTCCACGGCCGTGACGTGCTTGATGACGCCGCCGATTGTCAGCGCGCTGACCGTGGTCCGCCTCGCCGCCTGCTCATCGGTCAGCTCACGCGCGGTGAACGTCAGGAAGTTCCGGTGTTTGCTGAGCGTCTCGGCCAGGTCGGCCCGCTCGCCCGTGAGCGTCCGCTCTCCGCTGCCCATGTCGTTACCTCCGCCGGTGTCGCCGACAGCCCGCTGCCGCCGCTCAGCGGCACCGTACCGGCCGGCTCTGACACTCTCGGGTCGCCCGGCCGGCCGGCTAGCCCGGCCGGTGCTTGCGCAGCCGCGGGCAGGGAACTCTTCCTCAGAGGCGAGCCATGGCCGCATACCAGGCCGGCGCGGGCGGGGCGGCGCCGCAGCGGGGCACGCAGAAATCGGGAACTACTGGGTACTGATCGCTGGCGAACGTTCTGAGCCGGGTTCCGGAGCCGGAGTCTGAGCGCCAGGGCCGTGACCGGCCAGTGCGGCGCAGCCGGCCGGGGCCGTTCCCCAGCTGAGCACGGGAGGTCGCCGTGGCGCTGCCGGACTTCTTCGTGGCGGGCGCCCCCAAGGCGGGAACGACTGCGCTGCACGCCGCGCTTGCCCGGCACCCCGAGTTGTACCTGTCGGCGGTGAAAGAGCCCAAGTTCTTCCTCGCCGACGGTCCGCCCCCGGCGCAGGGCGGCCCCGGCGATGCCAAGACCCGCCGGGAGCACGTCTGGCGGCGGGCAGACTACGAAGCCCTGTTCGATCCGGCGCCGCCCGGCACGCTGCGCGGTGAGTCGACGCCGTTCTACCTCTACAGCCACGCCGCGCAGCAGCGCATCAAGGCGCTGGTGCCGCAGGCCAGGATGATCCTCGTGCTGCGCGATCCGGTCGAGCGGGCGCACTCGAACTGGACGCACCTGTGGTCAGCCGGGCTTGACCCGATCGACGACTTCGTCCGCGCGTGCGACGCGGAGGACCGGCGGGTCGCCGCGGGCTGGGCAGACTTCTGGCACTACAAGCGGCTCGGCCTGTACGGCCGGCAGCTCAGGTACCTGTACTCGGTGTTCCCGGCGGCGCAGGTGCTGCTGCTCCGGTACCGGGACCTAGTCGGCGACCCGCCCGGCACACTGGACCGGATCTGCGCGTTCCTCGGCGTCAGCCAGGGCCTGATTCCCGACTTGCCCCGCGAAAACGTGACAGCTCATCCGGATCAGACCCGGCGGCACCGGCGCCTGTCCAGGGTGCTGCGGGCGGGCTCGGCCGTCACCAACGCCCTGCCCGGCCATCCCGCCAAGAATGCCATCGACAAACTGGAAGGCAGCCTCCAGCAGGGAGCCGCCCCGCGACGTCCGCTCACCTGGTCGCAGCGGCAGGCGCTGATCCCGTTCTTCGAGGCCGATGTGAGGCTGCTCGAAGAGGTCACCGGTGAAGACTGCAGCGGCTGGCTGCAGCCACGCCAGGACTCCGGCGGCCTGGTCGGAGCGCGCCCCGCCGACCAGCGGCAGGCCCGCAACGGCCGCCGCCGCCAGTACTAGCGCGGCCGCAGCTCCGTCCGGAGCTCGTGTAGGCCGTCCGGGCGAGTGAGCTCGTAGTACCACCGCTCGCGACCGTCGCCCGTGGCGGCAATGTCCACGTACCGCAGGCCCCGCGTGCCGTCCGGCCCCCCTCCGACGGGAACGGAGTCGGTCGCGGTCAGTCCCGCTGGTCCCGTCCCGGTCGCCAGGCCGGTTCGCTCCTCGAAGTTCTCGGCCGCGGCCGCCCGGCCGTCGTAGTGGGCCACGACCTGGCCCGGCGCGAACCGCACCGCGCTCACCCGGACGCCGCGCGCATCCCACGCGCCGGGTCGCGGGGTCAGCGCCGGGCCGTGCCAGGCCCAGTCGACGCCGTCTGCGCTGGAGAAGTAGTCGGTGGTCATTCGATCGGTGTGGTCGGGATCAGCCAGCGGGTGCACCGAGGCCCACAGGTGCCACGTTCCCTCATGAATCCTGATGACCGGGTCCTTCACGGCCGAGCCGGCGTCGCCCGGCAGCACCATGACGCGCTTGACCGGGTCGAAGGCATCCGGCGCGGGCGCTTCGAGCAGCTCAACCCGCCAGTGCTTGGTTCGCGGCGTCGCGCAGCTCAGGTACAGCCGCCAGCCGCCGGCCGGGGGCAGCACCAGGGCTGGCCGCTCCAGTGACTCGGCGTCCATCTCCTCCTTGGTGATGAGCTGCATCGTCTGGAAATGCACGCCGTCAGCGGACCGGGCCACGGCCACGGCGTAGCCGCGCCGCGGACCCCGGCGAAGCCGGTACGCCAGGATGATCTCGTCGCCGTCGAAGACCGCGCTCGGCGCGCCCGTCCAGCTGCCCGTTTCCGGTCCCGGCGGCCCGACTGCGACGACAGAGCGTGCCGGGGACGGCTGGGGCTCGGAGAGCTGGGGCGGGAAGTCTTCGGTGATCACATTGCGTAAGAATAGGCGATCTGTGCCGATGGCCGCGTCGCCTCGCTATGCACACGTCGGTAGGCACATGCGGGCCGACGGTAACGGACTGCCTGACTCCGGCGCGGAGGAGGGATACATCCCCGCCGGGACGCACGTCCTGTTTGCTGACCGCAGGGATGGGCCTGGTCGGAGGACGGCCTGGCGGCCGACGGCGGGCAGCCGGCCGAGCCAGCCGCGCGGCGCGGTTCCGCGGCCGGAGCCGGCCCGGCTAGCTCACCTGCGCGGTCCGGCCCGCCCAGTACGGCGCGCGCAGCTGCCGCTTGAGGATCTTGCCTGACCCGGTCCGCGGCAGCTCGTCGACGTAGTCGAGCGACCGCGGCACCTTGTAGCTGGCGAGATGCTGCTTGCCGAATTCCTTGATCTCCTCCGGAGACAGCGACGCGCCCGGCGCCAGCACGACGGTGGCGTGCACGATCTCGCCCCAGTCCTCCGACGGGACGCCGAACACGGCGACGTCATAGATCGCCGGGTGCTGCTCAAGCGCCGCCTCGATCTCCGCCGGGTAGATGTTCATGCCGCCGGAGATGATCATGTCGCTCTTGCGGTCGCAGATGTACAGGTAACCCTCGTCGTCCCGGTAGGCGATGTCGCCGACGGTGTGAAAATCGCCCCGGCTGCTGGCGTCGTAGCTGTCCCGCTGCTTGTAGTACTCGTCAAACACGCCGGTCGACCGCACGTACAGCTCGCCCGGGTGCTCGGGCCCGGTGCCGGTGACCTCGTTGCCGTCGTCGTCGAGCAGGACGATCTCGATGCCGGGGGCCGGCTTGCCGCACGAGCCTGGCTTGCGCATCTGGTCCTTCGGCTCCAGCACGCAGTCCACGCCGAGCTCGGTCGAGCCGTAGATCTCCCACAGCGACTCCGGCGGGAAGTCCGCGACGTACTGCTGCTTGAGCGCGTAGCTCCACGGCGCCGCGTTCGCCAGCATGACCCGCATCGACGAGCGGTCGTAGCGCGCCTTGACCTCGTCGGGCAGCGCGCACACCATCCGGATCAGCGCCGGCGCCGAGAACGAGGACGTCGCCTGGTATGTGTCGAGGAGCCGCAGCCAGTCCTCGGCGGCGAACTTACGCTGCACGATGAGCGTCTGACCGAACAGCAAGCCGACACCGAGGAACGCCATCGGCCCGCTGTGGTAGAGCGGGCCCGACGTCACGTAGATGTCATCGGGCCGGTAAGCGAGCAGGGTCACCAGGCCGAGGCCGGTGGTCTGATCCGTGGCGTGCCGCACCGCGCCCTTCGGCTTGCCGGTGGTACCCGACGTGTAGATCATCGTGCCGCCCGTGCCGATCGCCTCGCCGACGTCCGGGGGCAGATCCGAGGCTGCCGCCGTCAGTTGCTCGCTGCTGAGCATGCCGTCCGGCACCGGGCCGCCGAAGACGATCACGTGCCGGAGCCTGGGCAGCGTGCCCACCAGCCCGGCGAACAGCTGCGCGTACTCGGCGTCCACGTAGGCGATTTCCGCGTCACAGTGCTGGATGACGTAGCGCGCTTCCTCCGGGGTGAGCCGGTAGTTCAGCGGCACGGCGACCACACCGATCTTGCGGGTGGCGCTCATCACCGCGACGACAGGCAGTGAGTTGGGCCCGCACCAGATGACCTTCTGGCCCGGCTCGGCGCCCAGCGAGAGCAGCACGTTCCCGAGCCGGTTGGCCGCGGCCTCGAACTCGGCATACGTCCACTGGACAATGTCGCCGTCGCCCTTGTCGTCGATCACGGCGAGCTTGTCCGGCTGGGTCCCGGCGTAGATCGTCAGGATGTCGTCTGGCATGGCACCTGCCCATCGTTGCGTTGCGGCCACCCGCAGCTGGAAGTTCTCACGTACACCCTGTACCGAATCACGCTCGGTTGTCACCCTCGACTAGCGGCGACCTCGTTCGCCAGCCTCAGGGCCGCGGCGACCAGGCGGTCCGCCCGGCGCGCGGCGGCTGGCTCCTCGGCGTGGGTCTCCGCCAGCAGCCGGTCCGGGTCCTGCCCGGCCCGCTCCGCCTCGGCCCGGCCGCCGTCGTGGAGCCAGCGGCCGACCTGAGCGCCATCCACCTCGGGATGGAACTGGACCGCCAGGTGCGGTCCGATGCTATAAGCCTGGACGCACACCTCAGTACTGGCCAGCACGCGCGCGCCGGGCGGCGGCAGGCACCGGTCGCCGTGGAACTCCAGCCACGGCCCGGGCTCGATGAGCCGCGGATCGGCGGTCTGCACGGTGACCCAGCCGACCTCACTGCGCGGCGCAGCCTCGACCTGGCCGCCGAGCGCCACGGTCAGCGCCTGCGCTCCGAAGCAGATGCCGAGGACCGGGACGCAAGCCGCGTCCGCCGCCCGCAGCCAGTCAAGTTCCGCGCCGATCCATCCTGCGATCCGCTCCTCGTACACCGACCACGCCGCGCCGAGCACGACCACGTGGCCGACCCCGTCCAGCGACGGCAGCGGCCCCTCTCTCGGGAACAGGTGCGTGCTCAGCTCGGCGCCGCGGGCCGCGAACGCGTCGGCGACGAAGCCGGCCTCGTCGATCCGGTGGTGCCGCACCACGATGACGCGCATCCGCGCGCTCCCTCCGCCGAAGGACATCCAACGATTGGGATTCTCAGCGAGTACGACTGAGAATCCCAATCGGTGCTGGGCCACGGCGATGCTTCCGCTGGAAAAGCCGGTGCGTCGGGCCGCCGATCTCGCCAGGATGAGACATGGCCTGGCAGCTGACGGACAGCCTCGAGGACTTCGAGCGCGCTGCGGCAGGGCACCTGCGCGCGGACCCTGTGCGCCAGACG
The DNA here is from genome assembly GCA_050698875.1 of Streptosporangiaceae bacterium. Taxonomy (GTDB): domain Bacteria; phylum Actinomycetota; class Actinomycetes; order Streptosporangiales; family Streptosporangiaceae; genus JAJYUU01. Next base: position 6,979 of record JBOHCP010000033.1, read on the forward strand.
GTGCCGCTGTCGGTGCTGGCCAGCCTGCGGCACTCGGGCCCGTCGGCGTTCGGCGCCGACCCGCCCGTGTTCGGCTGGCACCAGCGGATCGACGGCACTGTCGACGGCGCGGTGCTGCAGACCCCGCCGTTCCCGCTGCTGGTAGGCACCCTGCCGGCCGGATCGGTGCCCGGCCTGCTCGCGGTGCTGGCCGCCGAGCGCGGACTGCCCGCGGCGGTCAACCTCGCGGCCACCGACGAAGCTGACTTCCTGACCGACTGGACCGCCGCGACCCGCGGCGCCGGGACCGCTGGCAGCCGGAGCCGGCTCTACCTGCTCGGCTCCCTCGTGCCGCCAGAGCCTGCGCCGCCCGGTGCCGCGCGGCTGGCCGGCCAGCCGGACGTCGACCTGCTGGTCAGCTGGTCCGACGCGTTCCTGGTTGAGGCCGGGGGCGCCGGCCCGGGGAACTCTCGCCAGATCGTGGCGGACCGGCTGAGCCACGACGGGCTCACGCTGTGGGAGACCGGCGGCGAGCCGGTCGCGATGGCCTCGCTGACCCGCATCGTGGCGGGCGTCGCCAGGGTGATCGGCGTCTACACGCCGCCAGCCCGCCGGCGCCGGGGCTACGCCGGCGCGGTCACCGCCGCGGTCAGCCGGGCGGCGCTGGCCGCGGGCGCGACGGGCGTCGTGCTGTACACCGACCTGGCGAATCCGACCAGCAACGCCCTGTACCAGCGGCTCGGCTACCGCCCGGTGGCCGACCGGGTGCTGCTCAGGCTCACGACCGGTCCGGACGTCACGGCCGCGGGCGGAAAGTCGTCATTACGGTCATGAGAATCGCGATAGTCGGCGGGGCCGGCACGCTGGGCAGGCACGTCACCGCCGATCTGGCCGGCCGCGGCCACGAGGTCCGGGTGCTCAGCCGCAGCAGCCAGGCGTTCCCGGTCGATCTCAGCACGGGTGCGGGCCTGGCGGCGGCGCTGGCGGGCTGTGCCGCCGTGGTCGACGCGACCAATTCGCAGCGCCGATCCCGGCAGGTGCTGGTCGAGGGCTCGGGCCGGCTGCTGGCGGCCGAGCAGCAGGCGGGCGTGGGCCACCACGTGTGCATCTCGATCGTCGGCTGCGACCGACTGCCACTCGGCTACTACCGGGTCAAGGTCGAGCAGGAGCAGGTCGTCGCGCGAGGCCCGGTGCCGTGGACCATCGTCCGAGCCACCCAGTTCCATGAGCTGGCAGCCTCGATGTTCGCAGCTGCCGCGCGCTATCGGGTGCTGCCCGCCCTCCGGCTGCCGATGCAGCCGGTCGCCGCGGCCGAGGTGGCCATGGCCGTCGCCGACGCGGCAGAGTGCGCGCCGGAGGGTCGCCGCGTCCAGGTGGCCGGCCCGCAGGTCAGCAGCGCCGCCGACCTCGCCCGCAGCTGGCGCTCGGTGACCGGCCGGGCCGCGGTCCTGGTGCCCGTGCCGCTGCCCGGCAGGCTGGGCCGCGAGCTGCGGGCCGGGGCCCTCACCACTAACCAGGCCGAGGTCGTCGGGACGGTCACCTTCGCCGACTGGCTGACCACTTCGAGCGGCGACGGCTGAACGCCAGGCGCCGCGCACTATTCCGAAGGAGTATTTGACGTACCGCACTATTCTCGAACGTATGAGCGTGTCGCTGCAGGGATCGCTGCTCGATCTGACCGAGAGCCCGGGACCCGGCCCGCTCGGCCAGCTGGCGCGGACCGAGCTGGCCCACGGCGCCTGGGTAGACTTCCTGCCCGGCTGGATGGCGGGCGCGGACGAGCTGTTCAGCCGGCTGCAGACGGTCGTGCCGTGGCGCGCCGAGCGACGCTGGATGTACGAGCGCGTCGTTGACGTGCCCCGGCTGCTCTGCTTCTACGACGCCGGCGAGGAGGTGCCCGATCCGCTGCTGACGCGGGCCAGGGAGGCGCTCAGTGAGCACTACGCGACCGAGCTAGGCGAGCAGTTCGTCACCGCGGGCCTGTGCCTGTACCGGGACGGCCGGGACGGCGTCGCCTGGCACGGCGACACGATCGGCCGCGGCAGCACGGAGGACACCATGGTGGCCATCCTGTCCCTCGGCACCCCGCGGCCGCTGCTGCTCCGCCCGGCGGCTGGAGGCGGGCCGACGCTGCGCCACGACCTCGGCCATGGTGACGTGCTTGTCATGGGCGGCAGCTGCCAGCGCACCTGGCGGCACGCGATACCGAAGACGGTCCGGCCGACCGGGCCCAGGATCAGCGTCCAGTTCCGGCCTGCCGGTGTTCGCTAGCGGAATGTGGCCGGCAGGCACTGTTGCGGCCGGTATGCGGCCCCGCGGTTGCCGCCGCTCGTGCCCGGGGAGGGTAGCCCCATGACCGCGGACGTCCCGGAGTCCCCCGCAGCCCAGTCCGCGGCGACCGCGGCGGCGGCGGTCGGGACCGCGATGCCGATGACGCTGTCGCCTGGTGACCCGCGGCAGGCCCGGCGCGACTGGGCGGACGTCCGTGGCCAGCCGATCTCGCCCTACCCGCCGATCGCGGACTACGCCTTCCTGTCCGACTGCGAGGTCACCGCGCTGATCGCGCCGAGCGGCGCGATCGAGTGGATGTGCCTGCCGAGGATGGACTGCCCGAGCGTGTTCGGCGCGATTCTGGACCGGGACGCCGGGCGGTTTCGGTTCGGGCCGGAGAACGTCTCCGAGCCCGCTGACCGGCGGTACCTGCCGGGCACGCTCGTCGTCGAGACCAGCTGGGACTGCGACGAAGGCTGGATCGTCGTCAGGGACTGCCTGCTCATGGGAGCGTGGCGGCACGAGCATCCGGGGCGCAGCTCGCACACCAGGCCGCCGACGGATTACGACGCCGAGCACACGCTGCTGCGGACCGTCCGGTGCGTACAGGGCAGCGCGCAACTGGTCATGGACTGCGAGCCGGTGTTCGACTACGGCCAGCTGCGGGGTAGCTGGCGGCACACCGAGCGGGGCTACTACCAGGCGACGGTCGCCCCCGCAGACAGCGATCTCGCGCTGACGCTGACGTCCGACATCCGTATCGGCCTGGAGGGGCCGAGCGCGCGCTCGCGAACCCTGCTGCACGAGGGCGACACGCGGTACGTCGCGCTGTCATGGGGCCACGTCCCGCCGCCAGCCGATTACGCCGAAGCGTACGAGCGCCAGGTCTGGACGGCGCACCACTGGCAGCACTGGCTGGCCAGGGGTGACTTCCCCGACCACCGCTGGCGCAGCCATCTGGCCCGCAGCGCGCTGACGCTGAAGGGCCTCACGTTTGCCCCTACCGGCGCGATCGCTGCCGCGGCGACGACGTCGCTGCCGGAAACGCCAGGCGGCTCCCGGAACTGGGACTACCGGTATAGCTGGATCCGGGACGCAACGTTCGCGCTCTGGGGCCTGTTCACCCTGGGCTTCGACTGGGAGGCCAGCGACTACTTCGCCTTTCTCACCGACGTGGTGGAGCGGGACCGCGGGGACATGCAGATCGTTTATGGCATCGACGGCCGGGCCGAGCTGCCCGAGCACATTCTTAAGCACCTGCGCGGCTACCAGGGCGCCCAGCCGGTCCGGATCGGCAACGAGGCCTACTCCCAGCAGCAGAACGACGTCTGGGGCGTCGTCCTCGACTCCCTGTACCTGCACACCAAGTCAAGGGACAGGCTCGACGAGCGTGTCTGGCAGATGGCCAGGAACCAGGTCGAGCACGCGCTCGAGCACTGGCGAGAGCCCGACCGTGGCATCTGGGAGGTGCGCGGTAGCCCGAAGCACTTCACCTCGTCCAAGCTGATGTGCTGGGTCGCCGCCGACCGCGGCGCCAGGCTCGCGAGGATCCGGGACGATACCGACGCGGTCCGCCGCTGGCAGGAGGCCGCCGATGAGATCCACGCCGACATCTGCGCGAACGCGATCGACGACCGCGGCGTGTTCTGCCAGCACTACGAGACGACCGCGCTGGATGCTTCGCTGCTGCTGATGCCGCTGTTGCGGTTCCTGCCGCCGGAAGACCCGCGGATCTGCGCCACCGTGCTTGCCATCGCCCATGAGCTGACCGATGACGGCCTCGTGCTGCGATACCGGTCCGAGGAGACCGACGACGGACTGGCCAGCCCCGAGGGCACCTTCACGATCTGCTCGTTCTGGCTCGTGTCGGCGCTGGCCGAGATCGGCGAGCACCGGCGCGCGCGGGACTTGTGCGAGAAGGTGCTGTCGCACGCGAGTCCGCTGCTGCTGTATGCGGAGGAGATCGAGGCGCGCTCGGGCCGGCACCTGGGGAACTTCCCCCAGGCCTTCACGCATCTGGCCCTCATCAACGCCGTCATGCACGTCATCGAGCACGATGAGGAGGAAGCGCGCGCAGCGCTCGCCGGCGCGTCAGAGCGCCCCAAGCACGGCGCTAACGGCAGACTACGGCACCCGGCCACCAGTCGGGTGCGGCCTCCGGACGGGGACCGGTGACCCCTTGGCGCTTGCCGGTCAGGCCCGGCCGATCCACGCCGTGCGGGCGCCGGAAGCGGTGATCAGGTCGGCCGGGGCGAGCTCGATCTGCAGCCCGCGCTGGCCAGCGCTACAGAAGACGGTGTGGTGAGCGAGCGCGGTCTCGTCCACCACCACCGGCAGCGGCCTGCGCAGCCCGACGGGCGCGATTCCGCCCGTTACGTAGCCTGATGCCTTTTCTGCCTGGCCCAGGTCCGCCATGGCCGCCTTCTTGCCGCCGACCGCGGCGGCAAGCGCCTTGAGGTCGAGGCTGCCCACGACCGGCACCACGGCGACGGTGAGCTGGCCGTCGACATCCGCGATGAGCGTCTTGAATACCCGGCCGGGCGGCACGCCGAGGGCCTCGCTCGCCTCCTCGCCGTAGGACGCGTGCCGCGGGTCGTGGCTGTAGCGGTGCACGACGTGCCGGATGCCCAGCCTGCCGAGCTGGTCGGTCGCCCTGGTGCCGCCGCCTCCCATGTCGCAAGACTAGGGCCGTGACCGCCTGGGTGCTCCACGTCGACCTTGACCAGTTCATCGCGGCTGTCGAGGTGCTGCGACGGCCGGAGTTGCGTGGCAAGCCGGTCGTGGTCGGGGGTGACGGCGACCCGACCAAGCGCGGCGTGGTCGCCACTGCCTCGTACGAGGCGCGGGCGTTCGGCGTGCACTCGGGGCTGCCTCTGCGCACGGCCGCGCGGCGCTGTCCGGACTGCGTCTTCCTGCCCGCCGACCGCGCCGCCTACGAGGCGGCCTCGGACGAGGTGATGACGGCGCTGCGCGGTCTCGGCTCCGTGACCGAGGTGATGGGGTGGGACGAGGCGTTCGTCGCTGTGGACACCGACGACCCGGAGGGCTTCGCCGGCGATGTGCAGCGCGCCATCAGGGCCGCCACTCAGCTCGACAGCACCGTCGGAATCGGCGAGAACAGGCTGCAGGCCAAGCTGGCCACCGGGTTCGGCAAGCCGCACCGGGATGGCCAGGCCCGTCCTGGAGCCGCCGGCCGGCCAGGCCCAGGCACGCCACCTGGCGCGTTCCGGCTGACGCACGCGAACTGGTTCCCGGTGATGGGCGGAGAGCCCGTGAGCGCCCTGTGGGGTGTCGGCGCCAAGACCGCCGCCAAGCTGGCGGAGCTGGACATAGCGACGGTATCCGACCTCGCCGCCGCCGACATCGCCGTCGTGGCACGGCGGTTCGGCCCGACGATCGGGCCGTGGCTGGTGGCTACCGCCAGAGGCCTGGGCAGCTCGCACGTCAGCGGCGAGCCGTACCTGCCGCGGTCGCGTGGCCGGGAGGTGACCTTCCAGCAGGACATCGACGACTGGAACCGGGTCGCCGCCGAGGTCGCGCAGCTGGCAGGGCTGGTTACCGGGGATGTGGCGGCCGAGGGCAGGCCGGCCGTGCGAGTCGTCGTCAAGGTGCGCTACCGGCCGTTCTTCACCGCCACGCACGGCGTGCCACTCGGCGCGCCGACCGCCGACCGGGCCGAGATCGAGCAGGCTGCGCTCGCCGCCCTGGAGAAGTTCCCCGACCGCCGTCCGGTCCGGCTGCTCGGCGTGCGGGCCGAGTTTGCCGCCGAACCGGAGACCTGAACCCAGGTCACACCGCCGCGGGGGGACGCGACCGGATGTCACGGGGCGAGGTGCGAGCTCGTCTCAGCATTTGATCGGATAGGTGTAGCGGACAGCCCGGAGGGCAGCGATGAGCCAGAGTCCGGCGGGCAGCACGGAGACGGCCGAGGCCTACCAGGCACTGCGGCCGCTGCTGTTCTCGATCGCCTACCGCATGCTCGGCAGCGTGACCGAGGCCGAGGACATGGTGCAGGAGGCGTTCGTGCGCTACCAGCGCGTGGTCTCCAGCCAGGGCCAGCCCGACTCGCCGAAGGCCTACCTGTCCACAGTGGTGACCAGGCTGTGCATCGATCACCTGCAGTCAGCCAGGGTCCGGCGCGAATCGTACGTGGGCGAATGGCTGCCCGAGCCGCTGCTCACCGGACCGGAGCCGGTGGCCAGCGGCAGCCGGGATCCGGCTGCCGCCGCCGAGCAGGCCGACACCCTGTCGATGGCGTTCCTGCTGCTGCTGGAGCGGCTGACGCCGCTGGAGCGGGCGGTGTTCCTGCTGCACGACATCTTCGGCTACGACTATGACGAGACGGCCGGCATCGTCGGCCGCACCGCCGTCAGCTGCCGGCAGATCGCGCACCGAGCCAGACAGCACGTCGAGGCCGGGCGGCCGCGATTCGACGTGGCGGCCGGCCAGCGAGACGAGCTGGCCGCGCGGTTCTTCGGCGCGGTCGAGCACGGTGACATGCAAGCCCTGGTCAGCATGCTCGCAGCGGACGTCGAGGTGCACGGGGACAGCGCGGGCGCGCCCGTGAAGTGGCGGCGGCAGATCGCCGGCCGCGAGCAGGTCGGCCATCTGCTGGTCGCGCTCGGCAGGCAGCTCCGGGCCGTCAACGGCTCGTTGCAGCAGGCCGGTGTCAACGGCCAGCCGGGCGCACTCGTGCGCGCCTCGGACGGCAGTCTCATCGGGGTGCTCACGGTCGACCTCGTCGACGGGCAGGTTCAGACCTTCCGCAGTGTCATCAGTCCGGACAAGCTGCGCCACCTTGGCCCGCTCGCCGATCTCACCAGGCTGCTCGACGAGCGCCGGCGACCGGGGCCAGCCGAGCCGTAACCGGCCACAAGCGGCCGACAGCGGGTTCGACTCCCGCCGGGGGCACGACGATCGCACAGAGCCGATCGGGGTCGGCTGGCCCGACCTCCCCGGCGGCGATGCGTTACTCTGCCGCTTTGACTGCGGGCTGCTATGGCCGCCGACGGCGGCACGAGGAGACACATGGTCGTTCCGCTGGCTGCGCGGTACGTGGCCGCGGCAATAGGAGTGCTGCTAGTCGTTACCGCCGGCACCAGCGTCGTCGGAACGCTGATCGTGCCGCGGTCGGTGAGTAGCTGGCTCACGAGGAAGGTCGACCAGGTCGTCAACGGCGTCTTCGTGGTGATCACCACGCTGGTACGCGACCACCACAGGCGCGACCGGATCCTGGCCACGCAGGCGGCCACCATCCTCATCGCCCAGATAGCAGCGTGGCTGGGGATGTTCTTCGCCGGTTTCGCGCTGATCTTCTGGCCCCTGGTGCACGACGGCATCACCGAGGCGTTCCGGCTGGCAGGGCCTGGCCTATGGCAGATCGGCACCGACGAGGCACGCGGCGGCGTGGAGCGAGCGCTGCTCGACATCGCCGCCGTGATCGGCATCCTGACGATCACGCTGCAGATCGCCTACCTGCCCACGCTCTACACCGAGTTCAACCGGCGCGAGAACGCCGTGGCCCTGCTGGCGGCGCGGGCCGGGGTGCCGAGCTGGGGACCAGAACTACTCGCCCGCACTCACTACGCGCTTGGCACCGGAGTGTCCACCATGGACACCCTGCCGCAGCTGTACGGCGAGTGGGAGAGCTGGGCTGCTGAGGTCGGCGAGAGCCACACCACCTACCTCCCGCTCGTGAGGTTCCGTTCTCCGAAACCGCTGTCCTCGTGGGTCACGTCCTTGCTTGCCGTGCTCGACTCGGCGGCGCTGATACTGTCGCTCAATCCGTCGACGGCGCCGGTCGTGTCCGCTCGGCTTTGTCTGCGCGCCGGGTTCATCTGCTTTGGCGACGTCGCGAGGGCGATGGGATTCGACATACCGGCCGAGCCGGACCCAAGCCTGGGGATCTCCGTCACCTATCAAGAGTTCCTCGAGGCGATCGCCGTGCTGCGACTCGTCGACTTCCAATTCGAGCGCTCGCCCGAGGACGCGTGGCCCGACTTTGTCGGCTGGCGGGTCAACTACGAGCAGGCGGCGTTCGCTGTCGCGTACGCCATCGACGCCGTTCCGGCGCTGTGGTCGGGTCCCAGGCGGGACAAGAAGAAGGGGCATATCCGGCCGCTGCGGCCGCCCTATGGCAGGCCGCCGGCTGACGGGGACGGTAAGCTCGGGGCTGGCAAACCAGAGGCCGGGCCGCCGGTGGCCGGGCCAGCTGCCAACGGCAAGCCGGCTAGTGCTCCGTGACGTCGTCCGGGTCGGGCGGGGGCGCGCTCGCGC
>JBOHCP010000034.1:0-15424 GCA_050698875.1 Streptosporangiaceae bacterium
GGTTCGAGGTGACCGAGACGCATATTGACCTCGACGCCCCACCCGGCAACGCGGCCGATGCCTACCTGCGGCTGCACCTGCTGTCGGCCCGGCTGGTGCGGCCGCGCGAGCTGAACGTCGACGGCATCTTCAGCCAGCTCGCCCTGGTCGCCTGGACCGACCTCGGTGCCGTGCATCCAGCTGATCTCGACGAGCTGCGGGCCAGCCGGAGGCTGGCGGGCAAGAACCTGACGGTGCACGGCATCGACAAGTTCCCGCGAATGACCGACTTCGTCTCACCGTCCGGGGTCCGGATCGCCGACGCGAGCAGGGTCCGGCTCGGTGCCCACCTGGCCGAGGGCACGGTGGTCATGCACGAGGGCTTCGTCAACTTCAACGCCGGGACGCTGGGCCCGTGCATGGTCGAGGGCCGGATCACCGCGGGGAGCGTGGTTGACGCGGACTCCGACATCGGCGGGGGCTCATCGATCATGGGCACCTTGTCGGGCGGCGGGACCCACGTGACGCGGATCGGCAAGCGCTGCCTGCTCGGGGCGAATGCGGGCACCGGCATCTCGCTCGGTGACGACAGCGCGGTCGAGGCCGGCCTGTACATCACCAGGGGAACCCTAGTCACGCTGCCCGACGGAACCGTCGTCAAGGCGATCGAGCTGAGCAGTCAGCCGGGCGTCCTGTTCCGCCGTAACAGCGTCCGTGGCAACGTTGAGGCCGTGCCGTGGAAGTCCAGCACGTTCACAGGGCTCAACCCGGACTTGCACGCGTGACGCGTGGCGCACGCTCGTCGCCAGGCACGCCGCAGCGGCTGACCGGGGCACGGGGCGTGCTCGGCTGGCGCTGCGATGATCCCGATAGCGTTCGAGCAGAAGATGGCACGGGTAGGGCCAGATCGGCTCACCCACTGGGGAGGGAAAGCGGATGCCGGACCCTGATCGCTTTCTGGCGAGTTCCTTCGCGCCGGTTACCGAGGAGATCACCGCGTACGACCTGCCCGTCACCGGTCACGTCCCAGCCGGACTCAACGGGCGCTACCTGCGAAACGGGCCGAATCCGATCGGCCTCGACGATCCGAATTATCACTGGTTCCTGGGCGCTGGGATGGTCCATGGCGTGGCGCTGCGCGACGGCAAGGCCGCGTGGTACCGCAACCGCTGGGTGCGGTCCAAGGCGGTCGCCGAGGCCCACGGCGAGCAGTGGCCCGGCGGCCCAGTGCACGAGAACATGGATTTCGCGGCCAACACGCACATCATTTCGCACGGCGGCCGCACGCTGGCCACCGTCGAAGCCGGGCCGCTGCCGTATGAGCTGGCCTATGAGCTCGACACGATCGGCCCGTATGACTTCGGCGGCACGCTCCCCTGCGGCTTCGCCGCGCACACCAAGCTCGATCACCAAACGGGCGAACTGCACGCCATCGCGTATTTCTGGGCTTGGGATCACGTCCAGCACGTCATCGTCGCCCCAGCTGGAACCGTGACGCGCACCACGGATATCCCCGTCGCGGACGGCCCGATGATGCATGACTTCGCGCTCACGAGCAGGTATGTCGTGCTGCTCGACCTGCCGGTCACCTTCAGCCTGAATGCTGTCACCGCGGGCAAGGAGCTGCCATACGTGTGGAATCCGCAGCATCAGGCCCGGGTCGGCCTGCTGCCGCGGGACGGCAGCGCGGACGTTCGCTGGATCGAGATCGAGCCATGCTGGGTGTTCCATTGCCTCAATGCCTATGACGACGAGAACGGCCGCGTTGTCCTCGACCTATGCCAGTACAACGAGTCCTTCGACGTCTCGACGCTCTGGGCAGCGCATGGACCCGTCACGCTCGACCGGTGGACCATCGACCCGGGTGCCGGCACGGTGTCGCAGCAGCGGCTGGACGACCGGGGCCAGGAGTTCCCGCGCGTCGACGATCGGGTCGTCTCCCGGCGGCATCGGTACGGATACAGCGCCGTCATCGGTGCGGTTACCCGGGCAATCTCGGTGGCCGGGGATTTCACCGACGACGCTTTCGCCAACGCGCTGCTCCGCCATGATCTTGAGCACGGGACAACGGAGGCTCGCGAATTCGGGCGTGACGCCACTGTCGGGGAGGCGGTGTTCGCTCCTTCCGCTGCAGACGCCGCCGAGGACGACGGCTATGTCATGGCCTTCGTCCACAACCCCGACCGCGGCGCTTCCGACCTGGTCATCCTCGCTGTGCAGGACTTCACCGGCGAGCCGGTTGCGACGGTGCACCTGCCGGCCCGAGTTCCCCTCGGCTTCCACGGCAGCTGGCTACCGGACAGCTAGATGTACTGACCACGGCCGTTGCCCGGGAGTGCCGCGCCGCCACCACCGGCGTCGGCACGTGCTGTGCCAGTGACAGGCGGAGCCGGAGACTAGCCGCCGAGTCGGCGTACGGCCTCGCTGACCACGGAACAGCCGGGACCGCAGCTGCGCGGCTTGACCACGGAGCCGCGCATGGTGAGCAAGCTGGCGACCTCGACAGCGACTGCGCACGCGCCGTCAGTGACGTCGTGCCAGTTGTAGTGGAGCGTCAGGAGCCCGGCACCTGCGAGCTCGTTATCCCGGTGGTTGTCTGCCCAGCGCTGCTCCGGCGGGTGGGCCGCCAGGCCGTCGAGTTCCACCGCGAGCAAGGCTTCCTCGTAGAGATTGTCGACGTAGCGGCGGTGCCCGCCGATAACGATCATGGCCTGACGACGGGCTGCCGGGAGTCCGTGGGCGCGTTCGACGTTCGTAAGGTAGCGCCGCTCCAGTGGTGAATGGACGCCGACGCTCACATCGCCGAGTCCAGCTGAAAGCTCGCTGCGCCAGCGAACCCGGGTTCGGCTCTCCATCGCCGCGCGCAGCCGCTCTGCCGTGGTCAGTCGCCGGCCGACAGCCCGGCACAGCCAGCCGAAAGCATCATCGAAGCTCACAGCCGACTGAGTGAGATCCAACACGGTGTCTTCGACTCGGGTGCGCGGCGGCGAGGCGATTGGCCGCGTCGTGATGCCCAGTGACCGCGAGTGGTGCAGGACGACGCCACCTATCGGCGCGATCCGCTGGGCAGCGGCCACGGTGATGTGAATGAGCGAGGACGGTTTGTCGGTGATGCCGTGCAGTTCGGCAGCGGTCTGATGGCTGAGCGCCGCCGACGGTCCGGCTCGCAGGAGCGCCGACCACAGCAGGGCCTCGCGGCTCGGAGTGCCGGTGAACGTGGCATATACACCCTGCTGGAGCCGCTGCCAGCGGCCGCTGCGCAGCCGATTGTCGATGACGGTCGGCGGCAAGCCAACTCGGATGGCCTGCTGCCGTGAGAGCACACCGCACTGCTGCTCGAGGAGCGCGCGGGGTTCCACAGACTCTGCCGGCCACACGCGACTCAGCATGTGATCGCCGTCGCGGCCGCGCGCGACTCTGAGTGCCGGCTGTGGACAACATCGATTGGGAATCTCAGTGATGGGCACTGAGAATGCCAATCGATGACGCGGCACGATGGATCGGCCGTCAGCAGCTGGCCGTGGGCCACAGCGGCGCCGGGCCGGTGCTGCCGCAGATCGCCGCGCGGATCGGCGCCGGGCCGCTGATCTTCGTGGCCGCCGATGTGTCGCCGGACACCGGCGACGCCGAACTGATGCCGGCCGAGATCCTCGCCGGGCTGCGCACGCTGACGGTCGACGGCGTCCTCCCGCGGTGGCCGGAGTGGTTCGGGCCTGGTGTGATGCGCGAGCTCATTCCCGACCCGGAACGGCGGGCGCTGATCACAGCCGATCTGCCGCGGCTGCCGCTGGGGTATTTCGAGACCCGCGTCCCCGGGCCGGCCGACTGGGCCGCGGCCGGGGGTGGCTACATGCTGCTCAGCGACGAGGCGTACGGCGGTCAGGCGGCGGCAGCAGGCGCCCGCGGCTGGCCGGTCATCCGGCTGCCCGGTGATCACCTCGACATGGTGACCAGGCCGGAAGCGATCGCCGCCGCCATCGCACAGCTCGCAGCCGGCCTAGCCGTTGCCTAGCCGGGCCCTGATCGCGGCGACTCAGCGGCGGACTGCGACTCAGCGGCGGACTGCGACTCAGCGGCGGACTGCGACTCAGCGGCGGACTGCGACTCAGCGGCGGACTGCGACTCAGCGGCGGACTGCGGCTCACCGGCTGGCGCGGCGAGCAGGGCTGACAGCTCGGCGGCGGCCGCGGTGACCGGCCCGCTGAGCTTGCGGCCGGGCACCTGGCCGAGCCTGCTCACGGGCCCGGACACGCACACCGCGGCGAGCAGCGTGCCATCGCGGAAGACCGGAGCGCTGACGCTCGCGACGCCCGGCTCGCGCTCGGCTACGCTCGCCGCCCAGCCGCAGCCGCGAACGGCGGCACGCTCGTCTGCTGCCGCCGTGCCCTGCCGAGCCGCGGGGCCGGCGTGCGAGTCCGCGTCGCGCGCCGCGTCGGACCACGCAAGCAGCACCTTGCCGGCGGAGCCCGCGGCCAGTGGCAGCAGGGCGCCGACCGGCACGCTGTCCCGCAGTCCGGTGCCCGCGTCCCTGGCGGCGATGCACAGCCGGTGGTCGCCTGACCGCACATAGAGCTGGACGCTCTCGCCGGTCGTGCGGTGCAGCCGGTCGAGGCCCGGCCCGGCAAGGCTGGCAAGATCCAGCTCGGGACCGGCGACCGCGGCCAACTCGGTCAGCCGCGGTCCGAGGCGGAACGCCCCGGTGGCGTCCCGCGCCACGAGCCGGTGCGCCTCGAGCGCCACGAGCAATCGGTGCGCGGTCGGGCGCGGCAGCCGGCTAGCGACCGTCAGCGACCGCAGCGTCTGCGGGCCGTCGGCGAGCAGGTCGAGCAGCCCCACGCAGCGGTCGAGCACGCCGACTCCGGTGGTTCGGCTCGCACGGCTTCGAGCATCCTGTAGGCTGTCCATATCCTGAACATCCTATCTCATTATCTGAGACGCAGCCAGTGCGGAGACAAGTGCCAACGCGCGAGGCGAGCGGCGCGAGGAAGCGAGGCGGAGATGGCGGCACGCCTGTTCGACAAGGTCTGGGACCGGCATGTGGTGGCCAGCCCGGAGGGTGAGCCGCAGCTGCTGTACATCGACCTGCACCTGGTGCACGAGGTCACCTCACCGCAGGCTTTCGAGGCGCTCGGGCTCACGGGCCGCCGGGTACGAAGGCCGGACCTGACGCTGGCCACGATGGACCACGACGTGCCGACCATCGGGCTGGACAAGCCCATCGCCGACCCACTGGCTGCCGAGCAGATAGCCAGGCTCCGCGCTAACTGCGCCGAGCACGGCATCACCCTGCACGCGCTCGGCAGCCTTCAGCAGGGCATCGTGCACGTGATCGGCCCGCAACTTGGCCTGACTCAGCCCGGCATGACCGTGGTCTGCGGCGACAGCCACACCTCCACCCACGGTGCGTTCGGCGCGCTGGCGTTCGGCATCGGCACCAGCGAAGTCGAGCACGTGCTGGCCACCCAGACCCTGAGCCAGGTCAAGCCGAAGGCGATGGCGGTCACGGTGGACGGTGAGCTGCCGGCCGGCTGCACGGCAAAGGACCTCGTGCTCGGCATCATCCGGGCGCTCGGCGTCGGCGGCGGGGCCGGCTCGGTGATCGAGTACCGCGGCGCTGCCATCCGCGCGCTGTCCATGGAAGGCCGGATGACGGTCTGCAACATGTCGATCGAGGGCGGCGCCAGGGCTGGCATGATCGCGCCCGACGACACGACGTTCGGCTATCTGGAAGGCCGCAAGCACGCGCCGGAGGGCGCAGCCTGGGAGCGCGCCCTGGACGACTGGCGGTCGCTGGTCACCGACGAGGGGGCCGGCTTCGACAGTGAAGTGCGGATTGACGCCGGCGCGCTACGCCCCGCGGTCACCTGGGGCACGAACCCGGCGCAGTCGGTGGCCATCGACGACGTGGTGCCGGACCCGGAGGCCGCCGCGACGCCAGCCGCCAGGCAGGCGGCCGAGCGGGCGCTCACCTACATGAACCTGAGGTCCGGCACCGCGATCAGGGACATTCCGGTCGACGCGGTCTTCATCGGCTCGTGCACGAACGGCCGGCTGGAGGACCTGCGGGCCGCGGCCGACGTGATCCGCGGCCGGACGGTGCATCCCGGCGTCCGCGCGCTCGTGGTCCCCGGCTCGGCGCTGGTCAAGGCGCAGGCCGAGGAGGAGGGCCTGGACAAGTACTTCACCGCCGCGGGCTTCGAGTGGCGGTCGGCCGGGTGCTCGATGTGCCTCGGCATGAACGGCGACATCCTGGCGCCGGGTGAGCGGTCCGCGTCGACCAGCAACCGGAACTTCGAGGGCCGGCAAGGCCCCGGCGGGCGCACCCACCTGGTGTCGCCTGCGGTGGCCGCCGCCACCGCGGTGGCGGGCCACTTCGCGGCCCCGGCTGATTTGTCAGCACCGGCCGCCAACGCAGCAACCGACGTAGGGAGAACGAGATGAGCGGCGTACAGCGGATCGCCGGCCGGGCTGTCGTGGTCATGCGCAGCGACGTCGATACCGACCAGATCATCCCGGCGGCCTGGCTCAAGCGAGTGGAGCGCACCGGCTTCGGCGCCGGGCTGTTCGAGGCCTGGCGGAAGGATCCGCAGTTCGCGCTCAACCAGCCCGGCGCCGACCAGGCCAGGGTGCTGATCTCCGGCGCGAACTTCGGCTGCGGGTCGTCCCGCGAGCACGCCGTCTGGGCGTTGCTGGACTTCGGCTTCCAGGCCGTCGTGGCGCCGGGCTTCGCCGACATCTTCCGCGGCAACTCGATCAGCGCCGGGCTCGTCCCCGCGGAGGTGACCGAGGACGCCACGGCGCGCCTGGCCGCCGTGCTGGCGGCGGACCCGGATGCGGAGGTAGTGGTGGACGTAGCCGCCAGGACGGTGTCGGCTGGTGCCATCGCCGAGCCATTCCAGATCGCGGACTACGCTCGGTGGCGACTGCTGGAGGGACTGGACGATGTCGGGCTCACCTTGCGGCACGAAGCCTCGATCGACGCCTTCGAGGCTGGCCGTCCTGCCTGGCTTCCGCTGGTTGCTACCGCCAGCTTGAGGGCTGGCGCAGGAGGCGAGCCGGGATCTGCGGGCTAGCTAGCCGCCGCCGCTACGCCGCCGCGGCGGTGCTGGCCAGCTTCCTCGGCTACCGCCGAGAGCGAGCTCGCCGGGGGCGATGTCGACTCGCGCCTGCTGCTCGCGCTCCGGTCGCTCGCGGATCAGCAACCGGTCGATGTCCTGGGCTTTGACGACTCCGATCCCGGCGCGAGCCCGGGCATCCCGTTCCGCGCGGCCGACCTGGCGGTGACGGACCCGGCGGCCGGACTGTCGCCGTCGGCGTATCTTCAGTCGATAGTTCGGATACTGAGCACGCACGCCGCCTTTCCTGCCCGCCACGGGGCCGGGCCGGTGATGCTGCCTAACGGCCAGCGGGCCGGGCAGGCCGACTATGCCGCGCCGAGCCCGCTCGGCCTGCCCGCCCCCGGATAACGGCTCGACAGCCGGGATCGGCCGCAAGCGCGGGACAAGCCGTGGGGACTCTGGAGGGCTGGATGACGCCGGGCTGACGTTGCGGCACGAGGACGAGATAACCGGCTATGAGCGGCAGCGGCCTGAATATCTGCCGTCAGTAGCCCAGAGTGACCCCGGTCACTTCGACACCTGGTGTAACGTGTAGCCTGAGCAGGGCAAGGTCGCTCGCAGTGCAGCGAGCACCGATTAGCTGCAGTGTCGCAGCGCACACACCGTGAGGAAACCCAGCGTGAGCCTTCGTCGGCACCTCGTACTTGTTATCACGTAGCGCGAACCCACCCGAGGGCTCGCGCTACCACCTCTTTGCCGGCCGGCAGGGGGGTTTTTTGTTGGCCAGACAGCAGCACAGACAGGACACAAAGGAGCACCCCCGTGGAAGAGCTCACCGGCGCCCAGGCACTCGTGCGCAGCCTCGAACAGCAGGGCGTCGAGGTAGTCTTCGGGCTTCCGGGCGGCACGATCCTGCCCACCTACGACCCGCTGCTGTCGTCGCGGCTCCGGCACGTGCTGGTCAGGCACGAGCAGGGTGCCGGGCACGCCGCCGAGGGGTACGCCTGGGCGACCGGAAAGCCCGGCGTGTGCATGGCCACGAGCGGCCCCGGCGCGACGAACCTGGTCACCGCGCTGTCGGATGCCTACATGGACTCGGTGCCCATGGTCGCCATCACCGGCCAGGTCGGCACCAGCCTGATCGGCACCGACGCGTTCCAGGAAGCCGATATCACCGGCATCACGCTGCCGATCACCAAGCACAACGAGCTGGTGACCGATCCCGAGCGGATCCCGGCCGCGATCGCCGAGGCCTTCCACATCGCCACCACCGGCCGGCCAGGCCCAGTCCTGGTCGACGTGCCGAAGGATGTGCAGCAGGCCACCGCGCCGTGGCGGGTGGCCGACTGGCCGCCGCCTATGGACCTGCCCGGCTACCGGCTGCCCGCGCCGCCGAGCCCGGCCGCCATCCAGGCCGCCGCGCAGCTGCTGCTGCAGGCCCGCCGGCCCGTGCTGTACGTCGGCGGCGGCGTGGTCAAGTCCGACTCGCACGCCGACCTGCTGCGGCTCGCCGAGCTCGCCCAGGCACCGGTGACCACCACGCTGATGGCGCGCGGCGCGTTCCCGGACTCCCACCCGCTGGCGCTCGGCATGCCGGGCATGCACGGCACCTATCCCGCCGTCGCGGCGCTTCAGGACGCCGACCTCATCGTGGCGCTTGGCGCCCGGTTCGACGACCGGGTCACCGGCAAGCTGGCCGACTTCGCGCCGCGGGCGAGGATCGTGCACGCCGACATCGACCCGGCCGAGATCGGCAAGAACCGCGCGGCCGACGTGGCCATCGTCGGTGACCTGCGGCTCACCATGGCCGGGCTGGCGGACTCGGTTGCCGCCGCGGTCGCGGGCGGCGCGGCCCCGCAGACCGGCGACTGGCGGGCGGTGCTCGACGGCTGGAAGCGGCAGTTTCCGCTCCGCTACAGCCAGCACTCCGACGGCCCGCTGAAGCCGCAATACGTCACCGAGCGGCTGTCGGCGCTGACCGGCGGCAACGCGATCATCGTCGCCGGGGTCGGCCAGCATCAGATGCACGCGTCGCAGCACTACACCTTCACCAGGCCGCGCAGCTGGATCAACTCCGGCGGGGCCGGCACGATGGGGTTCGCGGTGCCGGCCGCGATGGGCGCCCAGGTCGGCCGGCCGGGCGAGACCGTGGTCGCGATCGACGGGGACGGCTGCTTCCAGATGACCGCCCAGGAGCTGGCGACCTGCGCGATCGAGAAGATCCCCATCAAGGTGCTGATCTTCAACAACGGCTTCCTCGGCATGGTCCGGCAGTGGCAGGAGCTGTTCTACGACGAGCGGTACTCCTCGGTCGAGCTCGGCACCGATATCCCCGACTACGTGAAGCTGGCCGAGGCATACGGCTGCGTCGGGCTGCGCTGCGACCGGGCCGACGAGGTGGACGCCGTGCTGGACAAGGCGCTAGCGCCGAGCGACGTGCCCGTGGTGGTCGACTTCCGCACCCACGACCGGGAGGGCGTGTTCCCCATGGTGGCGGCCGGCCGGCCGAACGACGAGATCGTGCTTGGCCCCGAGTTCAGCGCCGACGAGCAGCGCGCCGCGACGCGCAGGGAAATGGAGGCGTGATGACCACGCACACGCTGTCGGTGCTGGTGGAGAACAAGCCCGGCGTGCTGGCACACGTCGCCGGCCTGTTCTCCCGGCGCGCCTTCAACATCGCCTCGCTCGCGGTCGGCCCGACGCACGACGAGCGGGTCAGCCGGATGACCATCGTGGTGGACGGCGCCTCTACCTCCGTCGACCAGGTCAAGAAGCAGCTGGAGAAGCTGATCCGGGTGCTCAAGGTGGTCGAGCTCGCCGACGACGCCGCGATCGAGCGCGAGCTGGCGCTGATCAAGGTCCGCGTCGAGCCGTCGCTGCGCGGTCAGCTGCTGGAGGTGGCGGGCGTGTTCAGCGCGAGCGTCGTCGACATGAGCCCGGCCACGCTGGTGCTCGAGGCCGTCGCCAGCCCCGCCAAGCTGGACGCCCTGCTGGCCATGCTCGACAGCTACGGCACCTGCGAGCTGGTCAGGACCGGCCGGATCGGGCTGGCCCGCGGCGCCAGCGCGATCACCGACGAGCCGGACGCGCCCGCGGGTGAAACGACCGCGGCCCGGCAAGCCGAGACCGCCGCCTGACGACCCCGTTCCCTGATAGCGGTTTGTGATCTTCTACCGAGAGGACGTTTCCGCCATGGCCACCGTCTACTACGACACCGACGCAGACCTTGGTCTCATCCAGTCCCGCCAGATCGCCGTGCTCGGCTACGGGTCGCAGGGCCACGCGCACGCGCTGAGCCTGCGCGATTCCGGCTGCGACGTGCGGGTCGGGCTGCCCGCGGGCTCCCGGTCCCGCAAGCGCGCCGAGGCGGCGGGGCTGGAGGTGACCACGCCCGAGCAGGCCAGCTCGTGGGCCGACCTGATCATGGTCCTGACGCCGGACACCAGCCAGCGCAGGCTGTACGCCGAGGCGATCGAGCCTAACCTGCGGCCCGGCGACGCGCTGTTCTTCGCGCACGGATTCAACATCCACTTCGGCTACATCACCCCGCCGGACACGGTCGACGTCGCGATGGTCGCGCCCAAGGCGCCCGGTCACCTGGTCCGCCGCCAGTACGAGGAGGGCAACGGCACGCCGGTGCTTGTCGCCGTCGCGCAGGACGCCACCGGCAAGGCCTGGGACCTGGTCAGGTCGTATGCGGCGGCGATCGGCGGCACGAAGGCCGGCGCGCTGGTCACCACGTTCCAGGAGGAAACCGAGAGCGACCTGTTCGGCGAGCAGGCGGTGCTGTGCGGCGGCGTCACCGCGCTGGTGAACGCCGGGTTCGAGACCCTGGTCAGCGCCGGCTACCAGCCGGAGGTGGCCTACTTCGAGTGCCTGCACGAGCTCAAGCTCATCGTCGACCTCATGTACGAGGGCGGCGAGTCGTGGATGCGCTACTCGGTCAGCGACACCGCCGAGTACGGCGACCTCACCCGCGGGCCGCGGGTCATCGGCGCGGCCACCAGGGAGGCCATGGCCAAGCTGCTGGCCGACATCCAGTCCGGCGAGTTCGCCCGCGAGTGGATCGCCGAGGACGACGCGGGCCGCCCGAACTTCGAGCGGCTGCGCGCCGAGGCAAGGACCGCGCAGGTCGAGCACGTCGGCAAGCCGCTGCGGGCCATGATGAGCTGGCTCGGCTCGGCCGCCAAGGAGATGGACGAGTAATGGCGGGCGACGTAGCCGACGCTGAGGTATCCGCCGGTTCTGCCTCAGGGCGGAACGGCGCTCGCGGCCGGGTCCATGTCGTTACCCACCTTCCTGGTGACGGGGTCGGTCCTGAGGTCACCGACGTCGCACGGGCTTGCGTCGACGCGGTCGCCGGGCGGCACGGCTTCGCCGTGGACTGGCGGCCGTGCGGACTCGGCGGCCGGCACTATCTCGCCACCGGCGAGGTGCTGCCCGACCCGGTGCTCGCCGAGTTGCGGCAGTCCGACGCGATCCTGCTCGGCGCCGTCGGAACGCCGGAGGTGCCGCCTGGCGTGCTGGAGCGCGGCCTGCTGCTCCGGCTGCGGTTCGAGCTCGACCTGTACATCAACCTGCGGCCGTCCAAGCTGCGGCCGGGGGTCGGGGGAGCGGTTGGCAAGCACCGGCCGTCCGACCTGGACTTCGTCATCGTGCGGGAGAACACCGAGGGCCTGTACGCGGGTGCGGGCGGCACCGTGCACCGGGGCAGCGAGTTCGAGACCGCGACCGAGGAGTCGCTGAACACGCTCGCCGGCGTGCGCCGGTGCGTGCGGTACGCGGCGTCGCTCGCCGCGTCCCGGTCCGGCCGGCTCACCCTGGTGCACAAGACCAACGTGCTCACCCACGCCGGCGACCTCTGGTACAGGGTGGCGCGCGCGGTCGCGGCCGAGGCCGGCGTCGAGTTGAGTTACGCGCACGTCGACGCGGCGTGCCTGTGGATGGTCGACGACCCGAAGCGGTTCGACGTGATCGTCACCGACAACCTGTTCGGCGACATCATCTCCGACCTCGGCGCGGCGCTGACCGGCGGGCTTGGTTACGCGCCGAGCGGGAACCTGAACCCGGATCGCACCGGGCCGTCGATTTTCGAGCCGGTGCACGGGTCGGCGCCCGACATCGCCGGGAAGGGACTGGCGAACCCGGCCGGGGCGGTGCTGTCGGCCGGGCTCATGCTGGCGCACCTCGGCGAGGACGCCGCCGCGGCCGAGCTGGACGCGGCGGTCAGCGCCGTGCTGGCAGCGGGCGCGCCGGGCAGCACGGGCGAGTGGGAGAAGGCACTGCTGGCGCACCTCCGCGCCGACGGGGGGACGGTCTGATGGGCGCCGACGCTTCGACACCGAGGGTCGAGATGTACGACACCACGCTTCGGGACGGCTCCCAGCAGGTCGGGCTTGACCTCACGGTCGCCGACAAGCTGCGGGTCGCGCTGGCGCTCGACGCCCTCGGCGTGGACGTGATCGAAGGCGGCTGGCCGGGCTCCAACCCGAAGGACGCCGAGTTCTTCGAGCGAGTCAGGGAGCTGGAGTTCCGCAACTCGACGCTGGCCGCGTTCGGGGCGACCCGGCTGCCAGGCCGGCACGTCGAGGACGACGCCTCACTGGCCGCGCTGCTCGCGGCGGAGACGCCGATCGTGACGCTGGTCGGCAAGTCGTGGACGCTGCACGTCGATGAGGCGCTGCGCACCACCAGGGCGGAGAACGTCGCGATGGTGGCCGACTCGATCGCCTACATCGCGGCGGCCGGACGTCGCGTGGTATTCGACGCCGAGCACTTCTTCGACGGCTACCGCGCCGACCGCGGGTACGCGCTTGAGGTGATCGCGGCCGCGGCCGAGGCCGGCGCCGACACCGTCGCGCTGTGCGACACCAACGGCGGCACCCTGCCCGACGACGTCGCCAGGATCGTCGCCGACGTGATCGGGGAATGCCGCCGCTGGCCGGACCGGCGGGGGTCCGGGGGTCGTCCGCCGGGACAACGCCTGTCGATCGGCGTGCACTTCCACAACGACGCCGCGTGCGCAGTGGCCAACTCGGTCGTCGCGGTCGGCGCCGGCAGCGTGCACGTGCAGGGCGCCGCGAACGGGTACGGCGAGCGCTGCGGCAACGCCGACCTGTTCTCGATCATCGCCTCGCTCGAGCTCAAGCGAGGCTACTCGCTGCTGCCCGAGGGGCGGCTGGCCGCGCTGGCCACCACCGCGCGCACCATCGCCGAGGTGGCGAACCTGCCGTTCGAGGCCCGCCAGCCCTACGTGGGCTCATCGGCGTTCACCACCAAGGCCGGGCTGCATGCCTCGGCGATCGCCCGGCGGCCGGACGCGTACTCGCATGTGCCGCCCGCGGCGGTTGGCAACAAGGCGCAGGTCCTGGTCAGCGAGCTCGCCGGGCGCAGCAACGTGCTGGCGAAGGCGGCCGAGCTCGGGCTCGACCTGTCGGGCGACCCGGGCCTGGCCGGCCGGGTGCTTGAGCAGGTGAAAGAGGCCGAGCATCGCGGTTACGCGTTCGAGGCTGCCGACGCCTCGTTCGAGCTGCTTGTGCGCCGTAGCGCGGGCGTGCTGCCCGGCTGGTTCGAGCTCGAGGGCTACCGGGTCGTGGTGGAGCGCGACGGCTCAGATGATCGCAGCGAGGCGATCGTGCGGCTGCGGCTTGGCACGAGCCGCGTGGTCGCGGTGGGCGAGGGCGTGGGACCGGTGCACGCGCTTGACCAGGCACTGCGCCGCGCGCTGTCGGAGGTCTATCCGGAGCTGGCCGGCATCCACCTGGTCGACTACAAGGTGCGCATCCTCGACGGGCGGGCGGCCACCAGCGCGGTGACGAGGGTGATGCTGGCTTCCGCCGACGCCGACGGCGAGTGGACTACGGTCGGAGTGTCCGACGACATCGTTACCGCCTCCTGGGAGGCGCTCACCGATGGCGTGGCGTATGGCTTGCTGCGGGCCGGCGCGGAGCCGCTCGCCGACAAGATCTCGGAGGCTGTCTGATGTCGCATCCCGCCCACCCGTCGAACCTGCCCAGGCCGCGGTCGGGCCCGCTGACGACCGGGCCGTCGCGCGCGGCCGCCCGGGCGATGCTGCGGGCCGTCGGGCTGTCGGAAGAGGATCTGGAGCGACCGCAAGTCGCGGTCGCCTCATCCTGGAACGAGGTGACCCCCTGCAACGTGCACCTGAACGGGCTCGCGGCGGCGGCCAAGGAGGGCGTCAGGCAGGCCGGCGCGGTGCCGCTGGAGTTCGGCACCATCGCGGTGTCCGACGGCATCTCGATGGGCAGCGAGGGCATGAAGGCTTCGCTCGTGTCGCGCGAGGTCATCGCCGACTCGGTCGAGCTCATGGTGCAGGCCGAGCAGTTCGACGCGCTGGTCACGATCGCCGGCTGCGACAAGTCGCTGCCGGGCATGCTCATGGCGTGCGCCAGGCTCGACATTCCGTCGATCTTCCTCTACGGCGGGACGATCCTGCCGGGCTTCGCGCACGGCAAGTCGATCACCATCCAGGACGTGTTCGAGGCGGTGGGCGAGCACTCGGCCGGCGGCATGTCGGACGCGGACCTGCTCGCCGTTGAGCGGGCTGCGTGCCCCGGCGCCGGCTCGTGCGCGGGCATGTACACCGCGAACACGATGTCCAGCTGCGCCGAGGCGCTCGGCATGACGCTGCCGGGCGAGGCGTCGGCGCCCGCGGTGTCCGCCGAGCGTACCGACCTGGCGCGGCGCACCGGCGTGGCCGTGGTGGCGGCGCTCGCGGCCGGGCTGCTGCCGTCGCAGATCATGACCAGGGCGGCGTTCCTCAACGCCGCCACGGTGGTGATGGCCACCGCAGGGTCGACCAACGCGGTGCTGCACCTGCTCGCGATCGCGCACGAGCTGGGCGTCGAGCTGACCCTGGCCGACTTCGACGAGGTCAGCCGGCGCACGCCGGTGATCGCCTCGATGCGGCCGTCCGGCCTGTACGTGATGAGCGAGCTGGACCGGGTGGGCGGCGTTCCGGTCATCCTCAAGGAGCTGCTGTCGGCAGGCCTGCTGGACGGCACCGCGCTGACGGTGAACGGCAAGACGCTCGCCGAGAACGTGGCCGACGCCTTCGAGCCGGACGGCAAGGTCGTGCGGCCGGTCAAGGACCCGTTCAAGCCGGACGGCGGGCTGGCCGTGCTGCGCGGCTCGCTCGCCCCGAATGGCGCCGTGGTGAAGACGCCGGGCATCGAGGGGCTGCGGTTTGATGGCCGCGCGCGCGTCTTCGAGCGCGAAGAGGACTGCTTCGCTGCGGTCACCGCGGGCCAGGTCGCCAGGGGCGACGCGCTGGTCATAAGGTACGAGGGCCCGCGAGGCGGACCTGGCATGCGAGAGATGCTCGCCGTGACCGCGGCGATCAAGGGCGCTGGCCTCGGCAAGGACGT
>JBOHCP010000035.1:0-15415 GCA_050698875.1 Streptosporangiaceae bacterium
TTTATTGGCTTATGTGCGATCTATCGCAGCTGAGGCGCATACCATTGCAAGTGCCCAGACTCCGATCCGGCGGAAGAGCACACGCATGAGCGATGCAGCCCGATTGACGGCGCAGCGCGCGGCGGCTGAGTACCTGCGACAGCTGCTGTTGAAGCCTGGGGCTTACCGCGAGGCGTGGCAGCGCGATATCGCGAGGCAGCGGGTCGACGTCATCAACCAGCTCGCCATCGCCGAGGTCATTGCGAGCTACTTAGCGTCCGGGCGCTCCGGTGACGCTCCGCTGATGCCGTACCAGCTTCGAGACATCGTGTCGGGTGCGCTGTCGGGCTCGCAGCTGAGCGCGGAGACAGTGGAATGGTTCATCGAGGCCTTCACATTTACCGAGCACGAAGCGGGCCAACTGCGGCGACTGCTGGCTGGTTCGTCGCGCATCGGAGTGATAGCGGGGACGCACGCGCTTCCGCTCAGCGTCGAGCCAGACGTCGATGCCGCGATAGGTCCGCGACGGCACCAGACGCTGTCGTTGCATGATCACATTTGGGCAGGGCCGGAAGGCCGGATCGACCGCGCCCGGACGATGCACGTGATCGAGGCCATCGCGCCGGGCGTCGACCGCCTCCCGTTCGTCTGCGATACCAATGTGCTCACGCTTGAGGTGGGCCACGGCTGTAAGGAGCTGGCTGGACAACCTCGGTGGATCGGCGGGGCATTCTTTGCGACCGAGATCCTGCTGTCTCGCACGCTGGACGTCGGTGAGACGCTGACCCTCGAGTACTGGCTGTCCTACCGGTGGAATGACGATCCCGGTGACTCCGCCCGCGAGTATCGGCGCGCGGTCATGCGTCAGCTGCACAATTTAGATATTCGTGTCGAATTCCATCCGGACTGGTTGCCTCGCCAGGTCTGGTGGGCGCACTGGGACGGTACCCATGGGAACGTGCTCGAGCGCGAGGCAGTGACGCTGGACAGCCAGCACTCTGCGCATCGGTATCTGAGGTCGTTGGAGCGGACGGCGGTCGGCTTCTATTGGAAGTGGGACGCCCACTCGGCGGACTAGCTAGTTGATCGAGTTCCTCACTGATCGGCTGCCGCTGAAGTCTGGTTGAGCACATTGGGACACAGGCGACGATCAGATCTTCGACCAAGATCCGGTGACGCTCGGCATCCGGGACTCGGTGCACCGGGACGTCTGATCCATGGGAGGGCGCGGTGTTGGCTTCTACCGGCGATGAGAGGGACAGTGCGCCGACCGGTAACACCTGGGCAACGCCGTGGTCATCGGCGACTGGCTACAGTCCGGCGCGTGGGCATTTCCCCGGGCCAGTCGCTGCCAAGTGGCGGAGTCGACGTGACCGCTGAGACCGCCGACGGTACTGGTGCCGCCGAAGGGCCTGAGCCTGCGACCGGCGACCTGCCGATGCGGCCAGTAAACCTCCGTCTGGCGGTGCAGCGAATCCGGTGCATGGACGACCCGGAGATCCTGGAGCGGGTGCTCGAGGGCCTGGTCAAGCTGATCTGACGTGCGGCGCTCCGGCCAGGGCCTGCTCTTCCGAGCGCTGGCACACCTGCTCGCAATCAGCAGCAACCGATTCGGCGTTCGCCACCTGGATTCGGGCCAGCACCTGACTGACCACCGCCACTTGGGCGTCTGACGCCGATCGATTCTGCGCCGATCGGCAGCAGGCCGCGAGCATGCTCCGCGCCGTGACCTCGTCTAGGATCAGCCCTGCGTCCCGGAACGCGTCAGCCGCGGCGCCAAGGCTCATCGTCGCGGCGGCGTAGTCGAGGCTGCACTGTCGCGCCCGACCAGCGATGAGCTCGAGCCTCGCCGCATCGACGATGCCGCCGTACTCGCGGGCCAGGCTGATTCCCTCCGCGCACACGTCGATGGCCTGGTGATAGTCACCGCTCAGAATGAGCACCTGAGCCTGTGCCCCAGCAGCGTGCGCCTCGTACACCGGCTCGCCCAGGGCATGGGCGTCACCGCGGGCCCGCTTGCAGTGTCGTGCGCCGCCGTCAACGACGCCCATCCGGGCCAGCGTGACGCCAAGCAGCGACAGCGCACAGCAACGGACGAGCGTGCATCGAGGTCCGTCGCCAGCGAGCTGCGCTGCGCGCCGCGCCATCCTGATGGCAACGGCGTGCCGATGGTTCACGCTGGCGTACCGGCCGAGCAGGCAATGTCCGAACCCCGCGGTTTCGAAGTCCCCGGCATCTTCCAGCGTTGGCACGCAGTCGGCCAGCAGCGCAGCCGCGGCGTCGGAACGGCCGTGGCCGCCGGCGATGACCGCCGCAAGGAAGTACTGTGCTCTCGCCGCCGTGAGATCGTCCGCGGCGGTGGCGCGGTCAGCAATGGCGCGCCACAACCTGATCGCGTCGACATAGCCGCCTTTCATGCACTGCCTCGTGGCAATCCGGACGGCGAACTCGATCGCGTCAGCATGCCCACCGGCCGTGCTCGCCTGGTCCGCGGCTGCCAGCAGATTCGCTTGCTCACGGTCCAGCCAGTCCGGGTCAAGCCACGTGTCGGTTGGCTGCTCTGGCGGCAGCACGCGCGGCGGCCCCGCCAGCGTCGACACCGGCAGGAACGGCACCGGCAGGAACGACACCGGCAGGAACGGCACGACGGGCGCCGCCGCCGCTGCCTGGCCGCTATGACGGAGCCACGCGGCGCGCAGCCGTGCAAGCGCCGTTGCGTCGCCCTCGGCTGGTTCGAGGTCCCGGACGAAGGCCCGGGTCAGGCGATGCATGCGGTAATGGCGGCCGCCGACCTCGGTCTGCACCGGCGTCAGCAGCCCCACGGCGGTCAGCCGATCGGCTACCGCATCATCGCCGTGGGCTAGCTCGGCCAGCGCCCAGGCGGGAATGTCACCTGGCATCGCGCCCGATGCCATCGACAGTGCTGCGCGAGCGGCAGCGGGAATCGCGCGGTAGCTGGTCGCGATCGCGGCCCGGACCGACGTGTCCTCGGCCGAGAGAACGTCGAGCACCCGCGCCCCGGAAAGTTCCCCGGCGAGCATACTGAGCGTCAGTCCCGGCCGGACCGCGAGCGTCGTCCCGGCCAGCCGCACCGCGAGCGGCAGGCCGCCACACGCGGCGACGATAGCGAGAGCCGCGGCGGGCTCGGCCGCGACGCGATCAGCGCCGGCCGCACGCCGTAGCAGCGAGAGCGCGTCCTCCGCCGGAAGCCCGCCGAGCTCCACCGTCGCGGCGCTGGCCAGACCGCTCAGCCGACCCCGGCTAGTCACCAGGACCGCGGCACCACTCGCTGCGGGAACGAGCAACCGAACCTGCGCGGCCGTCGCGGCGTCGTCGGCGATGACCAGGACCTTGCGGCCCGCGAGCAGCGAGCGATACATGGCCGCCCTGGCGGGTCCAGGCTGCGGGACGCTGCGCGCCGGGATGCCCATGGCGCGCAGCATCTCGGCAAGGACGTCCTGCGTGTCGCGGGCATGTTCGGCCCCGCCGAGCTCGGCGTAGAGCTGCCCGTCACCGAAGACCTGGCGCAGCTTCAGCGCAGCGGCTGCGGCCGTCGCGCTCTTGCCCGTGCCGGGACCGCCGGTGACCACGGTGACGGGCACGGACGGGCCGGACAGCCGATCGATGATGGCTGCGATCTCAGCGTGCCTGCCGACGAAGTCAGCCGGTGGCGCCGGAGCCTGCCACCCGAGCAGCATCGGCCCGGTGAGCGCGATCGCGCTCAGGTGTGCCGCGCTCTCAGCGGCCATCTCTTCGGCGAGGATCCGCTTGTGCAGGAGTGCCAGTGGCTGACCCGGCTCGGCGCCCTGCTGCTCGCGCATCGCCCGGCGGGCCAGCTGATAGACGTCAAGCGCTTCCTTGCGCATGCCGAGCGCGTGATAGGCACGCATGAGCTGGTCATAGACCCGCTCGCGGCCGGGGTTCCCGGCGACCATGGCCCGCAGCTGCACGAGGACCCGCTCGAACTCGCCCGCCGCGAGCTGAGCCTCGATCAGGGCATCGACGGCTGTCTGGCGGAGGTTGGCGAGCCGCTCGACGTCGGCCGCGATGATCTCGCTGTCAGGTAAGTCAGGCAGCGGCGGATCTCCCCACAGAGCAAGCGCATGCACAAGAGACGTCGCCGCAGCGGCGGCGTTGCCCGTGTCGAGTTCGGCTTGTCCCTGCGCGACCAGGTCGGTGAACTCGTCCACGTCGAGCTCGCCCGGACGCACCGTCATCATGTAGCCGCGCTGCTGGCGGTGACCCGGGGCCCGGCCGCCTGGCGGGCCGATGCTCTCGAGCCGTGCCGCGCAGTCACCCAGGCAGCGGCGCAGTCGGCTGATGCAGACGCGCAGCGCGGCATCCGGCGAGCCGGGCGGCTCACCCGCCCAGAGCGCCTCGACGAGCATGGCCCGCGGGCAGGGCCGGTTGGCGCGCAGCAGCAGCACCGCAAGCGCCGACTGCAGCAGCGGCTGGCGGATCACCGCCGCGCCGCGACCGGTACCCGCGTCGGCGTAGAGCGGCCCGAGGATGCGGAACTCCATCGGCGGCACACCTCTCACGGCGGATGCAATTGCTCGCATCCCGGTCGATATCTCAGGGTTGCGCAATTATGTACGTACATGATCGGTGGGAATGGTGTCAAGGATTATAGAGCGCTGGGCAGCGGGCCGCTGGTTGCCCCCGACCAGCGGCGTTGTGCCTACTGAGTCACACCTGGGCAACAGCCCGGTAATGGTCGGCTGGTTATGTTCGGCAGCAGGAGCCTCACCATTTGCGTCATTACCAGCAGGATCAGGTTGGTGCAATCGGAGCTGCCAGCACATGATGCCTCACTCGTCCGCGACCTCCGGATCGCCCGCGGTCACTGCCGAATCGACGGACGCGGCCGCGCCAGACGTCATCAGCTCAGCGGGGGCAGTGCCAATAACGACCCGCAGCGCAGCTGGGTCTGGGCAGCCCTCGATACGTGCAGCTGGTCTGCCACATCGCGGGATCAGGCTGGTGCCGCCCGTGATCCGGGTGCTGCCGGGCGCACCGGAGTCGACGACAGCCGCGCGCCGGCTGACGCGGCAGCTGCTCGGGGACCGTCATCCCGCGGCGGATACGGCCATGCTGCTGGTGAGCGAGCTCGTGACCAACTCGGTGACGCACAGCCAGTCACGGCGGCCCGGAGGTACTGTGACCGTCGCGGTCTGCGCGGGGCCTACAAGCGTTCTGATCCAGGTCCGCGACGATGGCGGGCCGTCCGAGCCGCGGTTGCTACCGCCTCAAGCCAGGTCCGACCCCGCCGCAGCCGCGGGCGCGGCCGGTGCCGGTGCGGGCGCCGGTCTCGCTGCGGCTGACGGTTGGGCCGCGGCCGGCGAGCACGGTTACGGCCTCCGGCTGGTGGACGCGCTCGCCGAGAGGTGGGGAACGATCACGACCACGGACGGCCGGGTGACGTGGTGCCGGCTCGCCGTCGACTCGCTGGCTGAGGGCGCGCGGCGCGGCTGACCAGCGTGCAGCAGTGGCAGCACCGCCCGAGAAGGTAACCGCGCTGCGACAGCGGGTGCCGCCCTCGCATCGGCCGCCCGCGGCTGCACACTGAGCCGGCACCGCGGCGAGCTCGCCGTGTAGATCTGTCGCGAGGCGGTCTGCGCATGCGCCGCGAAACAAAGGTTTAACAATTCACGCCAGCCATGGGCGGCCGGCGTAACGGCGCGGAAACCTGCCCGAAACGAGCGCATGGGACACATGAACCGTACCTGACAACCGAAGCGGTCGGCTGGGACCGTGCTGGTCGCAGACGCCTGGCTCCCCGGCAGCCCTTCGCTTCAGTCTCTGGAGGCGGAGAGAGTGTTTAGTCCCTACGCAAGCTGGCTCAGCTCAGGCGACAACGCCTGGCAGATGACAGCTGCAACGCTCGTCGGGCTGATGAGCATCCCCGCGCTGGCAGTCCTGTATGGCGGCATCGTGCAGCGGAAATGGGCTGTCAACACCATGCTGATGGTGTTCGCCGCGTTCGCCATGACGCTGATCGTGTGGGTGTTGTGGGCCTTCAAGATGGGCTTCGGCGATGCCTGGATCTCCAATTACGTCGGCAAGCCATCGACCGTGCTGGGTCAGGCAGGACTGCAGGCGCAGGCCGTCATCCCGTCGCTCAAGGGACTGATGCCGAACTTCAGGTTCCCTGAGGGCTCGCTGGTCTACTTCCAGTTCGTGTTCGCGGCGATCACGCCGATCCTGTTCATCGGGAGCGTCGTCGGCCGGATCAAGTTCTCCGTCTGGGTGATCTTCGTGCCGCTGTGGATCACGTTTGCCTACGCCGTGAACGCGTTCCTGCTGTGGGGCGGCGGCTTCTGGGCGGCAAAGGGCGCGCTGGACTTCTCCGGCGGGTACGTGATCCACCTGGCCGCCGGCGTTTCCGGCTTCGTCGCGGCGGCGATGGTCGGCCCGCGGCTGGCCAAGGACCGCGAGAAGGGCGTCCCCAACAACCTGCTGTTCATCGCGATCGGCGCCGGAATCCTGTGGCTCGGCTGGAACGGCTTCAATGGCGGCGACCCTTACTTCGCTGGGGCAGATGCGACCGCTGCCGTCGTCAACACAAACCTGGCCACCGCCTGCGCGATGATGACGTGGATCTTCATGGACATGGGCTTCAGCAAGGAGAAGAAGCCCACCTTCCTCGGCGGCGTCAACGGCATGATCTGCGGCCTGGTCGGCATTACCCCGGCTGCTGGCTACGTCAACGGCC
This sequence comes from Streptosporangiaceae bacterium, assembly GCA_050698875.1. Classification (GTDB taxonomy): domain Bacteria; phylum Actinomycetota; class Actinomycetes; order Streptosporangiales; family Streptosporangiaceae; genus JAJYUU01. The sequence goes on from JBOHCP010000035.1 coordinate 6,695, forward strand.
TCGGTGCCATGGTCATCGGCGTGTTCACCTCCGCGCTGGTCTGGGTGCTGTTCGGCTACCTGCCGCGCAAGGTCTGGCCGTTCAACAAGGTTGATGACGCGCTGGGAGTTGTCTACACGCACGGCTTCGCCGGACTGATTGGCGGTCTCCTGGTCGGCTTCCTCGCTGACCCGCAGATGATCGTCTACCTCGGCCTGGGCAAGACGCCGCCGGCGGCGGGCGCCGGCCTGCTCTACGGCCACCCAAGGCAGCTGCTGCTCCAGGCCGGTGCGGCCCTGACGGTCATCGTCTGGGACGCCGCGGTCACGTTCGCCATCCTTCGCGTGATCAAGTTCTTCACGCCGCTGCGGTACCCGGACGCGATCCTGGAGGCCGGCGACGTGCTGGCGCACGGCGAGGTTGCCTACCCGATGGAGGAGCCGGACGCCCCGACCGAGTTCGCTGCGGTCCCCGGCGAGCCGGTGCCTGCGGAACACCACGGGCGCACCGCGGCGCGCGACGGAACAGGACCGGCAGCGAAAGAGAAGGTCTGATCCCGCTGGCAGCAGCCGACCCGTGCGTGGCAGCGGTCAGTGACCGCGGAAGGCCTCCTCCAGCCACCAGGCGCCGCGCTCGGACGTGACCCGGGCGTCGATGAGGATCGGGCGCGGGGGCCGGGACCCGAGCCACTCCCTGACCGGTTCGAGGTCGGCCACCGAGCGCACCGTCACCGCGTCGCAGCCAAACCCGCGCGCGATCGCGGCGAGGTCCGCGGCCGGAAAGCGGACGGTGTCCAGCGGGTACCCGCCGGGCCCGAAGTGGTGCACCTCGGCGCCGTACGCCTGGTCGTCGTAGACGACGATCACCATCGGCAGCGCCAGCCGGACGGCGGTCTCCAGCTCGCTGATCCCCATCAGCGCCCCGCCATCGCCGAGCGCGGCGACGACGAGCCGGTCCGGCCGGGCGATAGCCGAGCCAATCGCCGACGCGAGACCGAGGCCGATCGACTGGTAGGCCTGGGTGAAGCAGAAGCCATCCTGATCAGGGACGGACAGGAACATGGACGGGTAACCCATGAAGTTGCCGGAGTCCACCGCCACGATTCGCTCGTCCGGGAGCATGTCGTCCAGCGCAATAGTGAGGGAACGGGGATCGATTCGCTCTGCGTCGCTCGCATCCTCATACGGCACGTCACGCCAGCGGATCCCTGCTGCGAGCCGCTCGCGGAGCTCAGCCGATCGGTACCCGGTGCCGTGGCTGCCGAGCAGGTGGTCGCCGAGCAGGTCCGCGACGGCGGTCGCGACGAGCGCGACGTCGCCTACCACGCCTGGCCGGACCGGCCGGTGCGCTCCCATGGCGCGTGCGTCCAGGTCCACCTGAGCCACCGTGGTGTCCGGGCCGATCAGGCTGCCGTGCCGGGTCGTCCACATGTTCAGCGAGCACCCCCAGCCGACGACCACGTCGGCGCCGCTGATCAGCTCGGCCGCCAACGGCGACGCGAATCCGCCGCTGACGTCCAGGTCGAAGGGATTGCCACGGAACAGTCCCTTGGCCGCAGCCGACGTGGCGAGCAGCGCGCCGCAGGCGTCGGCCAGCCGCTCCAGTGCTGTTCGCGCCGCCGCGCTGCGGGCGCCCCGGCCGGCTATGAACACCGGGCGGGCGGCCCGGGCAAGGACGCCCGCGAGCTCGCCTGCCAGCCCCGGCCCGGCCGGGCGCGGCGCCGCGGGATGAGGATCCGGCGTTCCCGGCCAGGTGCACTCGCTCGCCTGTACATCGAGCGGCAGCGCGAGCACGACGGTGCGCCGCTCGTCGCGGGCCAGCCGGTAGGCGCGCGCGGCGTCGTCGACGGCGAAGCCCGGCGAATGCAGCCGGGCCGGCGTGGCACCGGTCGCCGCGGCGATCGCCGCCACGTCGATCCGGAAGTTTGACGTCACGGCCGACGCGCTGACGTCGGCGGCGAGTACGACCAGCGGCGTGCGGCTCTTGGCCGCCTCGGTGATGCCGGTGAGCGCGTTGGTGATGCCGGGGCCTTGGTGCAGGCTCAGCACACCAGGCCGGCCGGCCAGCCGCGCCCAGGCGTCGGCCATGCTCGCCGCGCCGCACTCGTGCCGGGCAGCGACGTACCGCGCGCCACGGGCAATCAGCGCGTTGGTCACGTGGAAGTTGCCGCTGCCGACCACGCCGAACACGGTGTCCGCGCCCAGCTCGGTGAGTGCGGCGGCGACGGCGTCGGTGACCTTCATCGCTCGACGAGCGCCAGCACCCTGGCGGGACTGCCTGAGCCGCCCACGATGGGCAACGGGCCCGCGACGACCACTGCGCCGGTTGGTGGCAGGGCGGCAAGATTCTGCAGCTGGGTCAGCCCGAACTTGCCGGCCCCGAGCAGGGCGGCGTGACAGGGGAACGGCGGGTCGAACGAGTGCGCCGCCCCGGCGTCCGTGCCCACCGTCTCGACCCCGATGCCGAGCACCGGAGCCTCGGCTGCGAGCCACCGCGCGCACTCAACCGAGACGCCGGGCGTGTGCGGTCCGGTCTGGTCTGCATTCAGGAACTCCCGCTGGCTGCCCGACCTGGCGTCCCACCCGGTCCGGTACAGGAGCCAGCCGCCATCCGGCAGCGGGCCGTGCTCGGCCACCCACTGCTGAATGTGAGCAGGCTCGAGCAGGAAGTCCGGGTCGGCCGCGGCCTGCTCGCTGAAGTCGAGCACGGCAGCAGGCGCGATGAGCCTCGTAACCGGAACGGCCGACACGTCCATGCCGTCTCGCCCGGTGATCCAGTGCACCGGCGCGTCGAAGTGGGTACCGGTGTGCTCGCCCGTGGTGATGTCGTTCCAGTACCAGGCTGGCCCGCGCTCGTCGTAGCGGCTGACCTCGCGCAGCGAGAAGGGGACGGTGTTGGCGAACGGCTCCGGCAGCTGGATGACGGGCGTCGTGGCGTCGAGCCGCGCGGTGAGGTCGACGACCTCGATGGCAGCGGACCTGATGGCGGACACGAGCTGGTCGAGGACGGGCATGTGCTCTCCTGGGCGCGCGGGCGGACATTCCGGGCAACGCTGACTCGGGGGCGAGCCCCGGACCCCCGCAGCCACCAGCCTGCCCTAGCCGGACCCGGCCGGGGAAGGGCTCTGACGAGGACGGCCAAACCGTCCCGCACAATAGGGAACATGACCGAGCCCGTGGCCAAGGCCGAGATCCTCGTAACCGACGATGCGGTCCCGATCGAGGCCGTCCACCTGCACGGCGACCGCAGCCTGGGTTTCGTCGTCGCGCACGGCTTCACCCTGCACTGGCGCTGGCCGCACGTCTGGCGGGTCGCAAACCGGCTGAATCGGCACGGCGGCGTCGCGGTGTTCGATTTTCGCGGCCACGGCCGCTCGGGTGGCCAGAGCACGCTGGGCGATCTGGAGATCAAGGATCTCGACGTCGTGGTGCGGTACCTGCGGGAGCTCGGCTACGAACAGGTCGTCACCGTCGGATTCTCGATGGGCGCCTCCATCGTGCTGCGGCACGCGGGCCTCGTGGGCGGCGTGGACGGGGTCATCTCGGTGAGCGGGCCCGGCCGGTGGTACTACCGCGGCACGCCAGCCATGCGCCGGGTTCACTGGGCAGTCGAGCACAAGACCGGCCGGCTGGTGTCGAGGTTGGTGCTGAAGACCAGGATCCGGAAGGGCCGGTGGGACCCGATACCGCTGCCGCCGGCCGAGGCGGCGGCCCTGATCTCCCCGACGCCGCTGCTGATCGTCCACGGCGACCGGGACGTGTACTTCCCGTCCGATCACGCCGATCAGCTGTTCGCGGCGGCCGGCGAGCCCAGGGAGCTGTGGATCGAGCAGGGGCTTGGGCACGCCGAGTCGGCGGTCAGCAGCCAGCTGCTTGACCGGATGGCGAAGTGGGCCATGGCGGCCACGACGGTTGCCGCCAGCCCCAACGCGGTCGCCTAGCCCCGCCTAGCCCAGGCCCAGCCCCGCTGGCCGAGCGTCACCAGCTGGCGGGCAGCGGCATGCCCTCCGCGTAGCCGGCCGCGCCCTGGATCCCGACCACGGCGTTGCGGTGCAGCGACTCCAGGCTGTCGGCGCCCGCGTAGGTGCAGGCGCTGCGCAGGCCCGCGGTGATGCGGTCGAGCAGGTCCTCCACGCCCGGCCGCTGCTGGTCCAGGTACATCCGGGAGGACGAGATGCCCTCATCGAACAGCTCCTTCCTGGCTCGCTCGAAGGGCGAGTCGGCGGCCGCGCGCAGCCGCACCGCGCGAGCCGAGGCCATCCCGAAGCTCTCCTTGTACAGCCGGCCATCCGCGTCGCGGAACACGTCGCCAGGCGACTCGCACGTCCCCACGAACCATGATCCGATCATCACGCTGGCGGCTCCGGCGGCCAGCGCGAGCGCCACGTCCCGCGGGTAGCGGACGCCGCCGTCGGCCCAGATGTGCCGGCCGAGCCGCCTGGCCTCCGCGGCGCACTCGAGCACCGCGCTGAACTGCGGCCTGCCCACCGCGGTCATCATCCGGGTTGTGCACATCGCGCCGGGGCCGATGCCCACCTTCACGATGTCGGCGCCCGCTTCGACCAGATCAGCCACGCCGGTGGCGGTCACCACGTTGCCGGCCACCACCGGCACGGACGGCGTCACGTCCCGCACCGCGCGCAGCGCCTGCAGCATCTTGTCCTGATGTCCGTGCGCGGTGTCGACGACGAGCACGTCGGCGCCGGCGTCTAGCAGCAGCTTGGCCTTGCCGGCCACGTCCCCGTTGATGCCGAGCGCGGCGCCGATCCGCAGTCGGCCGCGCTGGTCGACGGCGGGCTGGTACAGCGTCGCGCGCAGCGCGCCGGTGCGCGTCAGGATGCCGACACACCGCCCGCCGCCGTCCACCACCGGCGCCACCCGGTGGCGGCCGTCATGAAGCAGCCCGAAGGCGCGCTCGGGGTCGGTCCCGGCGGACAGCGTCAGCAGGTCCTTCGACATGACCTGGGACAGCTGCGTGAAGCGGTCTACGCCGGTGCAGTCGGCCTCGGTGACGATGCCGATGGGCCGGCCGCCGTCATCGAGGACGGCCACGGCGCCGTGCGCACGCTTGGGGAGCAGGCTCAGCGCGTGTCCAGTGGTCGCTGTCGGCCCGAGCGTGAGCGGCGTGTCATAGACCAGATCGCGAGACTTGACCCAGGTCATCACCTCGGCGACGACATCGACCGGGATGTCCTGCGGGAGGATCGCGATGCCGCCCCGCCTGGCGACCGTCTCGGCCATCCGGCGGCCCGCCACGGCCGTCATGTTGGCGACGGTCACCGGGATGGTCGCTCCGCTGCCGTCTCGCGTGCTCAGGTCGACGTCCAGGCGCGATCCGACGCGGGATCGGCTGGGCACCAGGAATACGTCGCTGTAGGCCAGGTCGTGCGCTGGCTCACTGATGAATTGCACGTATTCGATTGTCGCTCAGGGGTCCAAACCGGGAGCGGTGGCAGCCCTCAGGAACCCAGCACGCCGCGCAGGTACTCGTTGCCGAACCGGCGCTCGCTGTCGAGCAGGTCACGAACCGCGAGGAACTCCGGCATCCGCGGGTAGCTGTCGGCCAGGTAGGCGGCGTCGCGGGTGTGCATCTTGCCCCAGTGCGGCCTGCCGCCGACCGACGTCATGACGGCCTCGACGTCGGTGAAGTACTGCTCGTGTGGCGCCGAGTGGAAGACGTGGATGGCGATGTAGGCGGTATCGCGCCCGTAGGCGGTGGACAGCCAGACGTCGTCGGGCGGCGTGACCCGCACCTCGATCGGGAAGCTGATTCGCCAGTCACGGCGCCGGAACAGCCCGCGCACCTCGCCGAGGACGTCGGGCAGCGCCGATCGAGGGATGGCGTACTCCTGCTCCTTGAACCGGACCCGGCGCGGGCTCGTGAACACCCGGAAGGCCGCGTCAGAGTACGTACGCGCGCCGAGCGCCCGGGCGGCGACCGTATTGACGACCGGGATCAGCGCCGGCAGTGCCCGGCCGAGCCCGCAGGTCACGCCGAAGACCGAGTTGGACAGGAACTCGTCGTCGAGCAGGTACCGCCACCGGCGCAGCGGCCTGGCCGGACCAGCCGTTCTGTTGTTCCGCTTGGTGAGACAGCCGTCGCTGTGCGGGAACCAGTAGAACTCGAAGTGCTCGTTGTCCGCGGTCAGCTCGTCCAGGCGGCTGATCACCTGAGACCAGGCCATGGGCTCCTCCCGAGCCGCCAGCAAGAAGGCCGGCACGACCCGGAAGGTCACGGCGGTGACGATGCCGAGCGCGCCGAGGCCGACCCTGGCCGCGTCGAACACGTCCGCGGGCGATCCGTCCTGGTGGCTGATACCGCCGCCGGGCGAGTCCGCCGAGCAGCTGATGATGCGGCCGTCGGCGAGCGCCAGCTCCAGGCCGGCCACCTGGGCAGCCATGCCGCCAACGTCGCGGCCGGTGCCGTGCGTCCCGGTCTGGGTGGCGCCGGCGACGGTCTGGACCTGGATGTCGCCCATGTTCGCCAGCGACAGGCCGCGCGCGAGGAGCTCGGTATTGAGCACGTGAAGCGGGCAGCCGGCCTCGACGGTGACCGTCCCCGCCGTGACGTCGACGGCCCGGATAGCCGTCAGCCGGTCCGGCCGCAGCAGGACCCCGTCGGTGACCGCCGTCGGGGTGAAGGAGTGGCCGGTGCCGGTCATGCGGACCGTGAGGCCGTCGCTCGCGGCCCGGCCGATCTCGGCCGCGACCTCGTCGGCGGAGCCGGGCGAGGCGATCCGGCGCGGACGCGCGCTGACGTTGCCTGCCCAGTTGCGCCAGGACGCAGCCACCGGGCCAGTACCGCTACGCATTGACCCATTGTGCAGCTGTCGCATCAGCAGTCGTCGCCCCACTCTCTCGCCTCACCCGCGTATCGCGCCCGCGCGCTGCGGCGCTACCGCCCCCGCCACCACCGCGAGAGAAACTGTTTACCAGATCCGGATTGTTAGCGGACCGTTCGCAGCCCGGCCTTTCTGGCTGTCGCATACCGCCATTAGGGTGGAGCAGTTATGGGACGCCTCCTGCGACGTGGCGGCGCCCGCGGGGAGGCGGACGGCGCCCGGCTGGTGTCGTGGCGACCCGCCCCGGTTAAGGTGCCGGCAATGGCACCAGGCCGCCGCTGCCGTCTCGCCGCCTTCGGCATGGTCACCGGCCTGGCCGTGGGCCTGATCCTGCAGGCTCAGGGGCCGGCCATGGCACTCACCAGGCTCACGTCGACGGGCAGCGGCCCGGCTGGCCCGCCAGCGGCCGGCCCGCCAGCGGCCGGCCCGCCAGCGGCCGGCCCGCCAGGCGGTGCCGGTGCGTTCCGTCAGATCACGCTGCCCGACCTGCTGATCGTCGCGCCGCGCGGCCTCACCGCCGGGCAGCTCAGCAGGCTCGGCGCGATCTCCGGCCTGCGCGACATGATCACCTTCGATGGCGCCGAGATCAAGGCTGGCGGAGTGCCGGTCAGCGTCATCGGTGTGGATCCGACTACGTTGCGGTCCTGGGTCCCGTTGCGAGCCGCCTCCGACCAGGCCTTCTGGTCGGCGCTAGCGGGCGGCGAGTTTGCCGCGCAGACGGCCGCGAGCGCTGCGCTGGGGCTGCAGCCAGGAGCGGGGTACCAGCTGACCGGCGCCGCTACGCAGGTCGTGCGGTTTGGCCTCGCGGCGACGCTGGGGCTGACGGGTGTCGACCTGCTGGTGAACCAATCGCTGTCGGCCCGGCTTGGCCTGGTCCGGCGGGTAGCGGGACTGATCAGCGCGCCTGGCGTTGCCATCGCGACGCTGCGCAGCGAAGTCGCCCAGATCCTGGGCCCCGCCGGCCGCATTGAGGTATTGCGGAGTCAGCAGCTGCCGGTTGCCGCCGCGCCGGCGGGGACGCGGCCCGCGACGTATCTGGAACTGTTCAAGGCCTCGGCCGCGGACTTCTGCCCCGGCCTGTCGTGGACCGTGCTCGCGGCCATCGGCCAGATCGAGAGCGGCGACGGCCAGAACATGGGCCCGTCGAGCGCGGGCGCGCTCGGGCCCATGCAGTTCTTGCCCTCGACGTGGCAGGCGTGGGGCATCGACGCGTTCGGCCAGACCGGTCCGCCGAACGTGATGAACCCGTATGACGCCGTTCCGTCGGCCGCGAGGATGCTGTGCGCGGATGGCGCCGCCGGGGGCAGCACGGCGCTGGCCAGCGCGATCTTCGACTACAACCACTCAGACTCTTACGTGAGTGAGGTGCTGGCTCTCGCTGCCCAGTACGCAGCCGACTACGCCTAGCGGGGGCGGCGCGCCCGCGGCCAGGGCTCTGCGGCGGAGCTGATTGGATAACACTCATGGCCCGCTACGACGCATTCGTGCTCGTCTCGTTCGGCGGCCCGGAGGGAACCGCGGACGTCATCCCGTTCCTGCAGCACGTCACCGCCGGGCGCGGCGTACCGCAGGACAGGCTGGAGCAGGTAGCCGAGCACTACTACCGGTTCGGCGGGGTCAGCCCCATCAACGAGCAGTGCCGTGACCTGATCGCGGCGATAGAGAAGGACTTCGCGGCCCGCGGCGTGGCGCTGCCGGTGTACTGGGGCAACCGGAACTGGCATCCCTACCTGCGCGACACTCTGGCGACCATGGCAGCGGACGGGGTCGGTCACGCGCTGGCGTTCGTGACCTCCGGGTACAGCTCGTTCTCCAGCTGCCGTCAGTACCTCGGCGACATCGACGCCGCGCGCGGGCAGGCGGGCAGCTCCGCGCCGCGGGTGGACAAGCTGCGTCAGTAC
>JBOHCP010000036.1:0-15154 GCA_050698875.1 Streptosporangiaceae bacterium
AGGGTGTCCAGGTCGGCGTCCACGAGGGCCTCCAGGCTCGGCGTTGAGTTCCAACGCCGATCCTGGGCACCCTTTCACCGCAAACAGGGCGCGACACGCCGTTAGACCTTGGAATTGATCATCTAGCCGGGCGCCCGTCTGAACCAGCTGCCTGCCGCATCGTCGCGAGCCCTGCTGGGTCGCCGGGCCCGCGACAGGCTGCGGGTGCTAGTCGGTGACGATCTTGACCCCGGTGGCCGTGTCGTCAGCCTCCGGTGGGACCCGGCCGGCTCCGCTCCGGCCGGCCGGTGCAGCGGGCCCGGCCGTCTGCGGCGTAGCAGGCGAGACGGGTCCGGCCGGCCGCGTCGCTCCAGGCGGGCCGGGGGGCGTGACGACAGGGCCGGTCGGCAAGACGTTCGGGCCTGCTGGCAAGACGTTCCTGCCTGCTGGCAAGACGCCGGGGCCTGGGCCGGGCTGCGGAGCGGGGGCAGCGGGGGCAGGCTGGGTCCGGGCATCGTGCTGACCTGCGCCCGGGCCTGCGCCCGGGGCCGGTACCTGACTGCCGCCGGTGGCGGCGCCGGCCATGCCGGGCCGATGCGCGGTCGACAGCGACGGCGGGCCGTCTGCCTGGACGGTGCCGCCCGCGTGCCTGCCGCCCTCGGCGGCCGCGCCCGGCCGGCCGTTGCCGGCCGGCCGCCCCGGCTGGCCCTCGCCGTTGACCGCGCCCGCCACGATCCGCGCCACCTCGTCCTCCAGTGAGCCGCGGTCGGCCTCGCCGGCTACCAGCGTCGTGACGACATCGCGGATCTCGGTGAGCCGGCGGATCGTCTCGGTATGGCGCGACATCAGCAGGTTCAGCCGCCGTTCGGCGCCGTCGTGGATGGCGGTTGCTCGGGCGGTCGCCTCGTCAAGCTGCTGCTTCGCCTGGCTCTTGGCCGTGGCGACGGCCGTCTCGGCCTGCTTGGTTGCGTCCGAGATGACCTGCTGAGCCTCGCTGGCAGCGCTCTTGCGCGTGCTGTCGGCCTCGGCCTTGGCGCTGGCGACGGTGGTCTCGGCCTGCTCCTGGGCCGCGCTCAGCATCCGTTCGGCCTGCTCCTGGGCTTCGGCCCGGCTGCGGTCCGTCTCGGCCTTGGCGTCGGTTCGCAGCTTCGTGGTGTCAGCCTGCGCATCGGAGCGGAGCTTGGCGATCTCATCGTCCGCCCTGGACCGCTGAGACTTCGCCTCGTCATCCGCCAGCTTGAGGATCTGCCCGATCCGCTCGCTGATCTCCTCGTGCGGCGGCCGACCACTCGACCGTGCGGCCGACAGTTCCAGCTTGAGCCGCTCAAGGTCGTCGAGCGCCTGCGACAGCCGGTCCTCCAGGTCATGCCTGCCGTCCTGGAGGCCCCGCATCTCCAGTCTCAGCTGCGCGATGGCCTCGTCGACCTGCATTCTGCTGTAGCCGCGCCGCTCAAGGGCAAACTGGCCGTCATGGCCGAGGTCGGCGGAGAGATGGCTGTGCTCGCTCATGTTTCACCCGTCACGTCATAGGCGCGGCCACCGGCGCCGAGAGCTGGCGGCCACGGGAGACTGCTGCAGTTACATCTCTGGGCGCGCCCGTGCTGGCGCAGCCGGGCACGTGCAACGTGCTGAGATATCGGGCTTAGACTCTGTCCCTAAGCTCCCTGGCCCGCAACCGAAACGTTGTTTTCTGGTTATTTATCTCGTTTGCCGTGCGAATCATGGTCATGACGGCCGTTGCCGACCACGAGCCGCCGCGCCCTCTGGCCTGGTGCGACAATCGGGACGCGCACGAGCGGTGCGCAGCGAACCGGGAGAGTGGTCTGACTCGTGCACGCGGAACGTCTTGTCGGGTCGCTGGGCACCGACGCGCCGTCGCTGCATCCGGATGCCTGGGTGGCGCCAGGTGCCGTCGTCATCGGGCGCGTGACACTGGGCCGCGGCTCTTCTGTCTGGTATGGCTCCGTGCTACGCGCCGATGACGCCGAGATCATCGTCGGCGCCGAGTGCAACATCCAGGACCTGTGCTGCCTGCACGTGGACCAGGGAGAACCCGCGGTGCTGGAGGACCTGGTCAGCCTCGGCCACCACGCGACCGTGCATGGCGCGCACATCGAGTCCGGCGCACTGGTCGGCATCGGGGCGATCGTGCTTGGCCGCGCCAGAGTGGGGGCGGGCACGCTTATCGCCGCCGGTAGCGTGGTGCTACCCGGCACCCGGCTGCCGGCCGGCGTGCTGGTTGCCGGCGTCCCGTGCCGCGTGGTACGCGAGCTGACCGACGCTGACCGGCAGTCCTTCGCCCACACGGCCGTCAACTACGTGCAGCGGGCCGCCCGGCATCGGGTGGCGACCTGGTCAGCGGCGGATTAGCTATCGCGGGTAGTACCGGAAATGGCCCGCTTGAGTCATGCGCGCGGCCTGCGGCGGCCGCTAGCCTGCTCGTCACGGGGAAGTTACCCGATCGGGCCATGAAGCCAGCTCGGCACCGGGGAGGTGCGCACGTGCGGGACGACGTCGACCTGCGTTTTCACGACGTGGTGGCACTCGAGGAGATCGAGCTCTACGCCGAGGTGCTCAGCGCGGTCGCGGCCGCCGACGGCCCGCTGACGACCGAGCAGATCGACGAGGTGCTCGGCCTGCGCGAGCGCGCCGGCGCGGAGGCTGGCGCCTGCTGAGCCGGTCTCGGTCAGCCTCCGGGCGCGGGTTCTGGGTCCCCGCGAGAGAACGTCACATCGGTGCCTGAGTGCTCGAAGCCGAGCGACGCGTACAGGCCGATCGCCGCGGTGTTCGTCTCGTCCACGTAGAGCATCACCTCGGCTAGCCCGAGGGCGCGCAGGTAGCGCACGCCTATCAGAGTGAGCGCGCGGCCGAGCCCGGTGCCCCGCTCGTCCGGGTCGACCCCGACGACATACACCTCACCGATCGCCTCGCGCTGACGGCCGGCCGCGGCGGGCAGGCCGGCGCCGTTCTGCGCAGGCGCGCCGGGGCGAGGGCTGCCGTACACCTTGGTCCAGTGGAACCCCGCGAGCTTGCCGTCGCGCTCGGCGAGGAAGAACCCTGCCGGATCGAACCACGGCTCGCGTTCGCGCAGCTCAAGGTCGGACCTGGTCCAGCTGCCCTGCTCAGGGTGCGAAGCGAAGGCCCGGCGGTTGACGGCGAGCCAGGCTTCTTCGTCCTGCCCGACTCCGAAGGTGCGGACCGTTGTCCCGGCGGGCAGCCGCGGCTCTCCGAGCTCGCCCGCCAGCGGCCTGCGCATCTGCCACAACGCACGGGACCGGTGGAAGCCCACCGCTGCCGCCAGCCTGGCCGCGGCTGGCAGGTCACCGTGCGCCCACAGCCGCACGCCCGCTCCGCCGGCCTCGGTGACGAGAGCGCGGCCGAGCACCCGGCCGAGGCCGCGACGACGCGCCGCCGGCCGGATGACCATCTCGCCCGCAGGCCCTGCTACCCGGTCGGTGGGATCCAGGTGCGCGTAGCCGGCCAGCTTGCCCCGGTACCACAGCAGGACGTTGCGGGCCAGCGGGTCGCCGCCGTACCTCAGGTGCAGCACGACGTGCTCGGACAGCGGACTGACGCCGTCGGCGTCGGTGGCCTCGCTGACAAGCTCCAGGACCGCAGCCGCATCCGACCGCGGTAGGGAGCCGCTGGTCCTGACCTGGATCAGACCGTCATCCTGGCCGCCGGTGTCGCCAGCCTTCCGCCCGGCTGCCGTCATGCCTGCCAGCCGTCGACGGCCCTGACCTGGCTAGGCCTCGGCATGCGCCACCGACGGATGGACCGCCTGGCCGATCCGGCCGGTCCGAATGAGGGGGGCCGGGCCGTCGTCGTCGGCTGGCACGTCGGGACTGTCGTCCTCGTCGCCAGCCCCGCCTGCCACGGTCTCGGCGCTTGCGGCGCCGGATTTGACCGGTACGAACCGGTAACCGACGTTGCGGACCGTACCGATCAGCGCCTCGTTCTCCGCGCCGAGCTTCGCCCGCAGCCGGCGCACGTGCACGTCCACGGTCCTGGTACCGCCGAAGTAGTCGTAACCCCAGACCTCCTGGAGCAACTGGGCCCTGGTGAACACCCGGCCGGGGTGCTGGGCCAGGAACTTGAGCAACTCGAACTCCTTGAAGGTCAGATCGAGTGAGCGGCCGTTGATCCGCGCGGAGTACGTCGCCTCGTTCACGACGAGTCCACTGGACCGGATCTCGTCCGGGCGCTGGGCGATCACCTGCGCTCGCCGGCCGATGGCCAGCCGGAGCCTGGCCTCCACCTCGCCCGGCCCGGCCGTGTGCAGCAGCAGGTCGTCCGCGCCCCAGTCGGCCGAAACCGCTGCCCAGCCGCCGTCGGTCACGATGACGATCACCGGGACCCGGGTGGCAGCCGCCCGCAGTACCAGTAGCACGCGCCTGGCCAGCACCAGGTCATGCCGGCCATCGACGAGAATTGCGTCCGGAGCCGGACCGCCGAGGACGTGCTCGGCTGCCGCAGGCGCAAACCGGACCGTGTGCGGCAGCAGACTCAGGGACGGCAGGACGTCGGCGGGCGGCTCCCGCCCGTTGGTGAGCACCAGGACGTTGCTCAACCGCTGCACCTCCGGCCCGGCGGTGTCCGCCGGCACGCGAAAACCCTCGGAACTCCGTACCTACACCCGGGTCGTCGTCGTCCAGGGCCGCTATAGGCGAGGATAGCTGACATGGCCACCGTGACCATGCGCTACTGGGCAGCGGCGAAGGACGCCGCCGGCGTATCTGAGCAGCGGGTGACCGCGGACACGCTGGCTGCCGCGCTGGCGGCCGTCGCCGGATCCGACGAGCGCGCCCGGCTGCGAGCGGTCATCGCCCGCTGCTCGTTCCTCGTCGACGGGACTCCGGTGGGCCGGCGCGCGGCGGAGACGATCCAGCTTCACGACGGCAACGTGATCGAGGTGCTGCCGCCGTTCGCTGGCGGCTAGCCTGCCGTCACCGGGCTGATTACTCGCCGGGTAGTTGCTGGCAGCTGCGTGGACTAGGGATGAACCAGGACGTCGCCGTGAACGTACTACCGGGTATGGCAGGCCCTGCTGGCGCGGGCGGCGGCAACTCCCGGCGGATGGCATCCGACGAGGAGCTTGTCCGCGCGCTCTACGCCGAGCACGCAGGGCCGCTGCTCAGGTACGCGGTTCACCTGATGAGCGGCGACCGGCAGCGCGCGGAGGACATCGTCCAGGAGACGCTGCTCAGGGCTTGGCAGCATCCGGAGGCCATCGCGGACCGGCCGGCCAGGCCATGGCTGTTTGCGGTCGCGCGTAATCTCGCCATCGACTCATACCGGGCCCGCCGGGCCCGGCCCCACGAGGTAGGCGAGGCGGCCCTCGATGTGCGGCCGGCACCCGACGAAGCGGAGCGAGCACTGGAATCCTGGGCCGTCGCCGATGCGCTGCTCTCGCTGCAGCCAGAGCACAAGCGGGTGCTCCTGGAGACGTACTACCGCGGCAAGTCCGTCGCGGAGGCGGCAGCCACCCTGGGCGTGCCGGCCGGAACCGTGAAGTCGCGCACGTTCTACGCGCTGCGCGCGCTTCGGTTGGCGCTGGAAGAGCGGGGGCTCGCGCCATGACGATAAGGAACAGCAACAGCGTCACCGGTTGCCGGGCGATCCGGCAACTGCTCGGCGTCTATGTCGTCGGTGCGATTGACCCGGCGGAGCGGTCAGTCGTGGACGATCACCTGGCGGGGTGCCAGAGTTGCCGGGACGAGCTCGCTGGGCTGGCCGGCCTGCCGGCCATGCTGAGCCGGGTGCCTGCCCCGGACGTGGAGCGCCTGAGCCTGGAGCCCAGCTTGCTCGGCGACGACCCGCCGACGCCCGGCGACTTGCTGAACTCGCTGCTCAGGCAGGTGTCGGTGCGACGTCACAGCCGCCTGTGGCGGGGCGTCATCACGGTGGCGGCTGCGGCCGCGGTCGCTGCCGCCGGAGCCACGGCTGCCGTGGAGCTGGCCCGGCCGGCTGCACAGCCCGTGAGCACCGAGGTGGCCAGCGCCGCCAGCCCCCGCACCGGCGTGGCCGCGGTGGTCGACTACGCCAGGACCCCGTGGGGCAGCACGACCATGCGGGTGCAGGTGCGCGGGATCCGCTGGGGCACCACGTGCCAGTTCTGGGTCGTCGGCACGAATGGCAAGTCATACGCCGGCACCTGGACGGTCCAGTACGGCCAGCAAGCCTGGTACACGGGCGCGTATTCGGCGGCGCCCAGCTCCGTGCAGAGCTTCCAGATCACCGCCGGCAGCAAGGTGCTGCTGACGATTCCTGCCAGCTGAGCCGGGAATGCCGCGGCCCGGCCGCGCGCTGTTACCTGGCGTGCCAGGAGGACTCGTCGCGCTGCTCGTCGCGATCGCTGCCGCGATCCTCGGCGGCTGCCTCTGGCAGCTGACGAATGGCCGGATGCGCGCGCCGAGAGCGGTTCGCGTCCCCGGATCTGCGCTGGTCTCTACAGGACAAAGAGCGCATTTCGCGCCGGAAACACGGCCAGTCCACCCGAGCGTCGCTGCGGCCGGCCAGGCCGAGCCCGCCGCCTCGCGCGACAGGCTGACCAGCGAGCAGATCGGTCATGTCCTCGGTGACCGGGCCACGCTGCTGCAGTTCTCCACCGCGTTCTGCGCGCCGTGCCGCGCGACCCGGCGGATCCTGGCGGACGTGGCCGGCCTGACCCAGGGCGTCACGCACGTGGAGATCGACGCCGAGTCCCGGCTTGACCTGGTCCGGCAGCTCAACGTGCTGCGGACGCCGACGGTGCTGATCCTCGCCGCCGACGGCAGCATTGTCCGCCGGGCCAGCGGCCAGCCTCGCAAGCCGGACGTCATCGCCGCGGTCGGTGCCGCGGTGGGGCTGTCATGACTCGCGGCGGAGCGAGCGGATCGCTATCCCTATATATTAGATCGATAAAAGAGATAGTGACACGAGCGGCTGGCCCGCATACCATCGGCTACGTGCCTGCACAGATGCGCAGCCAGGGCCGGGCTCGACGCCCCGAGATCGCGCTGACTAAGCGCCGCGCGGTGGACTTCTGCCGCGTCGCCACGGCCATCTGTCCGGCCGCGCAGCCGTCGCGAATGCGCTGAGCCGCAGGCCGCTGGCCCGGCCAGGCCCAGGCCCAGGCGGACAGGCTGGCGGCCGCCTCGCCGGATGACCCCGTTCCTCCGATAGGACGTGCCGGAGCCGCAAGCGGACGGCCTGTCGCACGTAGCGGCGCGCACCTCAGTGCCCAGGGCCAGCAGTCACGATCACAGGGAGTCGCGCAGTGCAGACCGACCCGCGAGGGCCGCGCTTCGGCGCCCTCATCACGGTGGGAATGTTCGCGGCGGTGCTGATCACGGGCAGCGTCTGGATACTGACCGTGCAGGCGGTGACGTTCGCCGCCGGGGCGTTCCTCGGGCTTCCCCGGTCCCCGTACGGGCTGCTCTACCGGTTTCTGGTGAGACCCAGGCTGGGCCCGCCTGGCGAGCTCGAGGACGCGGCGCCGCCGCGGTTCGCCCAGGCGCTTGGCCTGGTGATCAGTCTCATCGGCATCATCGGCTACGGCAGCGGCGTGACGCCGCTTGGCATGGCGGCCGCGGCCGCCGGGCTGGTCGCCGCGGTGCTCAACGGGGTATTCGGGCTGTGCCTGGGATGCGAGATCTACGTGCTGATCAGGCGCACCTGGCCGGCCGGCGCCGGCACCCGGACATGACACCCGCAGACAACTCAGGCCAGGCTCACCGCGAGCCGGCCGGCACTCAAGGAGGAAAAGCGAGCATGAGCCGTTCTGACGTCCTAGTGGACGCTAGTTGGGTCGAAGCGCACCGCGACGACCCTGGCGTGGTCCTGGTGGAGGTAGACGAGGACACCAGCGCCTACGACAAGGGACACATTCGCGGCGCCGTCAAAGTCGACTGGAAGAAAGACCTGCAGGATCCGGTCCGTCGTGACTTCGTGGACCGAGCGGGCTTTGCGGCGCTGCTGTCGGAGCGCGGCATTGCGACCAACGACACGGTGATCCTCTATGGCGGCAACAACAACTGGTTCGCCGCCTACGCCTACTGGTACTTCAGGCTGTACGGGCACCAGAATGTCAGGCTGCTCGACGGCGGCCGCAAGAGGTGGGAGCTGGATTCCCGCGAGCTGGTGACCGACGTTCCGCACCGCCCGGTCGCGAGCTACCAGGCCCGCGAGCAGGACACCGCCATCCGGGCCTTCCGTGACGAGGTAATCGCCGCCATCGGCGCCAAGAACCTCGTCGACGTGCGGTCGCCCGACGAGTTCGCCGGCCGCCTGCTCGCGCCCGCGCACCTGCCGCAGGAGCAGGCCCAGCGGGGCGGGCACGTGCCCACCGCGAGGAACGTGCCCTGGTCCAAGGCCGCCGAGGAAGACGGCACGTTCAAGTCCGACGAGGCGCTGCGGGCGCTCTACGGCGAGGCCGGCGTCGACTTCGGCACCGATACCATCGCCTACTGCCGCATCGGGGAGCGCTCCGCGCACACCTGGTTCGTGCTGCACGAGCTCCTCGGCCAGCCGAACGTCAAGAACTACGACGGCTCCTGGACCGAGTACGGCTCGCTGGTCGGCGTCCCGATCGCGGTCGGAGACGAGTCCTGATGACTGATACCCAGGCAGCCGCCGGCGGCTGCGGCGCGCCCGCCGGCGGCGTGGCGGTCGCCAACGCGGGCAATCAGGCGATCGTTCAGGGCACGGTGACCAGGGCCGGTGCACCGATGCAGGTCGGCTACGCGCGGCTGCTCAATTCCGGCGGTGACTTTGTCGCCGAGGTACCGCTCGGCGACGACGGCGGGTTCCGGTTCTTCGCCGCGCCGGGCGACTGGACGCTGCGAGTTCTCGCGCCAGGCGGCGTCCGTGCCGACCGGACTGTCACCGCTGCCATCGGCGAGATCAGGGAGCTCGAGGTAGCCCTCTAGCGGAGCCTCCCGGCGGCGGCCGACCGGGATCGAACCGGCTTGCCGGGTGCAGCGCGATCGTTCCAGAGTGTGGTCGCGCTGCACCCCGTTCAGCCAGCGGCTGGGCGCTGTTAGCCAACTTGCCACCCTCCGGTCACCAACTTCGCCAGGTGACATTCAACGTTCGTTTACCTGCGCTGCCTACAACTGAATAACTGAATGGCTGCAGAACGGTGGCTGGCAGCCAGGTGGTCGCAGTGCCGGGCGAGCCGCACTCGAGCGTGAGAGGCGCGACAGCAGGATGTCAACGCACTCTGGTGCGGCTCAGTCCTGATGCCGGTCGACGGGGTCGGGTGATGGAACACGACTGTGCTCGCCGGGACGCCGCGACCGTCCGTTGCTCCGCGGGTGACCCGCCATGACCACCCCGCACATCGGCCGGCCGGTGCCGCCCCCTGAGGATGATGAGCCACGGCCGGCCGTCCAGGGCCAGGCTGTGAGCGTGCTGGCGAACCGGCTGGCGGCCGCGCTCCTACACCATGAGCCGGGCTGGCGGCTGCCGCGACACTCGGCGCTGGCCCGGCGGTACAACGTGAGCCCGGCGGAGATCGACGCGGCCGTCGAGGACCTCGTCGGCAGGCATCTGGTCCAGCGGCTCGCTGACGGACAGCTCTACCGCGCCAGCCCGGCTGAGTACGTGATCGGACTGGCGGGCGTGCCCGGCCTCGCCACCTACGTCGACACCATGGGCGGCGAGCTCTCGTGCCGGGGCCGCCAGGTGACGTGGCGGCTGCCGCCGGAAGAGATCGCCTGGGCCCTCCGGCTGCCAGCCGAACAGCGGGTCTGCACGGTCCGGCTGCTGTGGACGGCAGGCGGCGAGCCGGCGGCCCTGTGCACGACCTACATTCCGGGTGATCTCGCCAGCAAGGCGAAAATCGGGCTGTCCGCCTGGCTGCCAACGACGCTGAACCTGCAGGTAGCGGCGGTAACGCAGGTGCCGGCCGCGCAGGTGAATTCCGGGCCGCCCGGCGCGCCCTCGGCGCAGCCGCTGACCGGCTCGCCGACCGCACTGCACATCGAGCATCAGGCCCCGCCGCCCTCGGTGGCGCGCAGCCTGCGTCTCACCGCGGGCCAGCCTGCGTTGATGATTACTGTCAGGTTCGCCGACCCGGCGACGGATCGTCCCGTCGCGCTCGCCATCGCCGTGCTGCGGCCGGACATGTTCCGGGTCACCGTGCAGACATCGCAGCCGCCGCTGGCCGGGACGGCACCGGGCAGTTCACCAGTTTCCCCGGCACCTGCCGCCGACGGCCGGGAATCCTGACGCGGCATGCCTGCGACAGCGGCCTGACTGCTGCAGCGCGGGCCGCGGCCCTCGCGGCTCGACAGTCCGGCCCGTCGAACCGCTGCTCCGGTGGCCACAGGTCCATCGCGTGCCTGCGAAGATTGACCCATGGTCACCCCGTTCCGTCAGGTTGATGTCTTCACGGCCACGCCGTACCTGGGCAACCCCCTCGCCGTCGTGCACGACGCGGACGGGCTGACGACGGCCGCGATGCAGCGGTTCGCGAACTGGACCAATCTGTCCGAGACCACCTTTCTGCTCGCGCCCGACGACGCGCGGGCCGACTACCGGGTACGGATCTTCACGCCGACCAGGGAACTGCCGTTCGCCGGGCATCCGACGCTGGGCAGCTGCCACGCCTGGCTGGAGGCGGGCGGGCAGCCGCGCGAGCCAGGCGTCGTTACCCAGCAGTGCGGCGCGGGCCTTGTCGCGATCCGGGTCGGCGACGGCGACCTGGCCTTCGCCGCGCCGCGGCTGGTGCGCGCCGGTCCCGTTGAGGCGGCGGTCGCGGACGAGGTTGTGGCTATGCTCTGCCTCGGTCGCGAGGACGTCGTCGATATGCAGTGGGCCGACAACGGCCCCGGCTGGATCGCGGTGCTGCTGCCGAGCGCGGCGGCGGTGCTGGCCGTCCGGCCCGGCCCTGGTGACCTGGACGTCGGCATCGCCGGACCGTATCCGCCGGGCGGGCCGGCCGAGTTCGAGGTGCGCGCCTTCTTTCCCGCTAACGGGATAACGTACGAGGACCCGGTCACCGGCAGCTTCAACGCCTCGCTGGCTCAGTGGCTGCTCGCTTCCGGGCGGGCACAAGCCCCCTATGTCGTGCGACAGGGCACCGCGCTCGGGCGGGCCGGAGAGGTGCGCATCACGACGGACGCCGCCGGTCAGGTCTGGGTCGGCGGCAGCGTCGTCACCTGTGTGTCCGGCACCGTGCACCTGTGACAGCAGCGACGGCAGCTCGCGGCACAAATCCGGCCAATCCGGTAGCACAGCCTCGGTCCCGCCTGGTAAGCACGCAGGCATGGCAGTGACCTCAGGCATCGATAACGGCTCGGCAGCGCTGTGGTACCGGGTGCAGGCCGTCAGTGCTGACTCCCCGGGCGGCACGGCAGTCGCCGACTACGCGGCGGTCCTGCCAGCCGCGCTGAACGCTGCCAGGCACCGGCGGCCGTTCATCGCGGGCTGGCTTTCCCGCGGCGGCGGTGCCCCGCTGGAGCTGATCACGAACGCCGGGCCGCTACCACCGGCCGGCCAGCGCGCCGCCGGGCCGGATGGAGCCGAGCTGGCCGACGGTGCCGACGCCGGTAACGCTGCGACGGTGGAACTGCTGTTCCCGTGGGGCGCGCGCGGGACCGTCATCAACGAGAACATGATCGCCGAATTGGACCGGCTGGTCTGGGCGCCCTGCCCCGGTGGGCTTGTCCCGGTGAGCGACGCGGCGGCGGTGCGACCTGAGCCGGCCAAGACCCGCAGGCCGCCGACGCTGTTCGAGTCCGCACTGCAGACGCTGATGGGACGTCCCTTCGGCTGGCTGGTCGTGGCCGATCCCACCGACCTGCTCGATGCCGAGACCGCCGAACTCCGCGACCAGCTCACGGTGCTGCGCCGCTACGACGACGAGCAGGCCAGGTTCGAGGCCGGCCGGACGGAGCAGCGACTAGCCGAGCTCGACGCGTTCCGCGAGGCCGGACTCTGGCATGTGCGCGTGCTCGTCGGCGCCGCCACCGAGCAGGACCTGGCGCTCATCGCCCCCGTGCTGGTGGGATCGGCTGACCTCGGTGCCCACCCGTACCGGCTGCGCTGCCCGGACGGCGCGCAAGAGTTCGCGGACGCCCTCGCCGGCAGGCTGACCGACCCGGCGGACGGGTCTGCGGTGCCGTTCGCGGCAACCGCCGGAGCTCTCGCGGCGATGACCGGGCTGCCGCGGCATGACGTGCCCGGTGTCCGGCTGATCCGGGCCGGCTGCTTCGACGTCACCGCCGATGAACGGGCGCGGCAGCCGGGCATCGAGCTCGGCCGCATCCTCGACGGCCGCGGCCGGGAGGTCGGCGCGTTTCGCGTCCCGCTGGCGACGCTCAACCGGCACGCGCTCGTGACCGGCGCGACTGGATCCGGAAAGTCGCAGACGGTCAGGCACCTGCTGGAGCAGCTCACCGGTGCGGGCATCGGCTGGCTTGCCATCGAGCCCGTCAAGTCGGAATACGCCGTGATGGCGACGCGGCTGGCCGGCGCCGCGGGCGATCCCGTTCGCGGCCGCGAGGTCACCCTGATCAACCCGGCCGATCCGGAGTTGGTGCCGCTGTCGGTCAACCCGCTGGCGCCCGAGCCGGGATATCCGGTGCAGGGTCACATCGACATGGTCCGCGCGTTGTTCCTGGCCGCCTTCGACGCGCGCGAACCGGTCCCGCAGATCATGGCGCAGGCGCTGCAGCGGGTCTACGAGGAGTGCGGCTGGGACCCGCTGACCGGCGCTGGCCGGGCCGATCAGGACGCGCCACCCGCCGTGCCCACGCTCGCGCGGCTGCAGGCAGCGGCGCTCGCGGTGATCGAGGACGGCGGCTACGGCCGCGAACTGCAGGCTGACATGCGGGGCTTCATCGACGTCAGGCTCAGCTCGCTGCGGGCTGGCTCGGCTGGCCGGTTCGTCGAGGGCGGTCACCCCGCTGACGTCGGCGCGCTCCTGGATCGCAATGTCGTGCTCGCCCTTGCTGATGTGGCCAGCGACGAAGACAAGGCGTTCGTCATCGGCGCGCTCATCGTGCGGATCGTGGAGCTTCTGCGGCTGCGGTCCAAGGCGGCACCCGTCGAGGGACTACGGCACGTGATCGTGATCGAGGAGGCGCACCGGTTGCTACGCGCCGGCCGGCAGGGCGCGAGCGCCCACGCGGTCGAGTTGTTCGCGGGCCTGCTCGCGGAGATCCGTGCCTACGGCGAGGGTGTCGTGGTCGCCGAGCGGATACCCGCGAAGCTCGTGCCCGATGTCGTGAAGAACACGGCGCTGACGGTGCTGCACAGGCTGCCCGCCGCTGACGACCGGCGGCTCGTCGGCGGCTCGATGAACCTGGACGATCAGCAGTCGCGGGCGGTCGTGTCGCTCCCGCCGGGCGAGGCGGTGGTCTTCGCGGACGGAATGGACCGGCCGATGCGGATCACAGTGCCGTTCGGCGGCGACCGCGAACAACGCGGCGGTGCCGATGCGGCGGCGGCCGACGGGACGGCCGCGGTCCTTCGCGGCCCCGACTCGCCGCTGCTGATCCGGCGGCGGTCGGCGGCCTGCGGGCGGGCGTGCACCGGCCTGCGGCCGTGCACGCTCGTGGAAATCCGGTCGGCTGATCTGCTCGCCCGGTCGCCGCGGGATGCCTGGCTGCGGGTCTGGGCGGAGGTATACGTGCTCGCCCACCTGGTCAACCGGCCCCGGCCGCGGGTGCCGGTCCCGCTGCGCCGGCGCTGGGCGGAGCTGCCGGAACGGCTGCGTGACTGCGCCCTGGCCACCGCGCTTGACGAGGCCGTGCAACGCCGCAGCCACGTGCTGCGGGAGAGCCGCGACCCGGCAGCGCTGTCGGCCGCCTGCGCGGCATCGGCCGTGGGCATGCTGGAAGGCGGCAAGGGCGCCGGGACCATGCCGGGCACCGGCTGGGTCACTCCGCAGCTGCAGTGGCTGCATGAGCTCGAGCGGGTATGCCCGCTCGACGGTCCGCCGCCCGACCCATTCGGGCTCGCGCCGCCGCTTGACTATGGGCTGCCTGGACTGCTGGGCGAGCCAGGCGTGAAGATCGGCCAGCGGGTCAGCGGCCTGCGGCGTCATCCGCTGTCGATGGAGGTCACGGCGAATCGCCTGATCGCGTGGACCGTGCTGCTCGGCGAGGATGACCACGACTCGTTCATCGAGGACCTGGCTGCGGTCGCGATCGGGGTCAGTCACCAGGGCCAGCTGCGGAAGGCTGCCGGGGAAATGGGTGTCACCGGCTGGCTCGAGGCGGTGCTCTCGTGGCCCCGACGGTTCATCGTCGGTGCCGACGATCAGGCCCTCTCGCCGGCCAGGGAGCCGGATCGGGTCACGGGGTAGCATCGGCCGACATGAGCAAGCTTCCGCTGCGCGCGCGCTTTGCGACGTCGCTGAGCAGCGCAGCGGGGCGAGTGTCCCGGCTCGCCGGCCGTGGCGACGGCTCGGTGATCGGGGGAGTGCTTGGCCTCCGGGTCGAGCCAGAGCTTCTGCGGCTGCTCGCGGCGGGCCGGCAGGTGGTCCTGGTCACCGGCACGAACGGCAAGACGACGACGACCAGGCTCATATCGGCGGCGCTTGGCGCGCTCGGCCAGGATGTCGCCACGAACGCGTTCGGGGCGAACATGGAGGCCGGCCTCGCGTCCGCCCTCGGCCGCTCGCCCGACGCCCCTTACGCCGTGCTGGAAACCGACGAGCGCTACCTGCCGGCGGTTATCGAGGCGACCCAGCCGAGGTCAGTCGTGCTCCTCAACCTCAGCCGCGACCAGATGGACCGCGCGGCCGAGATCTGGCTGACCGCCCGCCGCTGGCGCCAGGCACTGGCCACAGCTGCCGACTGCATGGTCGTGGCCAACGCCGACGACCCGCTCATCGCGTGGGCAGCGTCGGCCGCCCCGAATGTGTGCTGGGTCGCGGCCGGACAGCGCTGGCATGAGGACTCCTGGTGCTGCCCCGAGTGCGGCTCGCACCTGCGCAGGGATGAGCTTGGCTGGCGTTGCGGCGAGTGCGGATTCGCCCGGCCGTCGGCCCGCTGGGTGCTGAGCGGGGACACGGTGGTCGATTCTAACGGCCAGGTTCGCGAGCTCCACCTGGCATTGCCCGGCCGCGCGAACGCATCCAACGCGGTGATGGCCCTGGCTGTCGGCTCCCACTTCGGGGTCGGCGTGGATCGGGCCTTGCCGTTGCTGCGGGACGTGAAGTCCGTGGCCGGCCGGTACACGC
>JBOHCP010000037.1:0-15018 GCA_050698875.1 Streptosporangiaceae bacterium
GGCACGGGATACTGGGCACACAGGCTGCGATTGATCGGCGTGGATATTGTCGCCTTCGACCAGGCGCCCCTCGACGGGGAGCGTACCAACCGATATCACTCGGGTACCCAGCCATGGACCCACGTTGCACAGGGCGATCAGACCGAGCTGTCCGGTTACGCTGACCGCGGCCTGTTTCTGTGCTGGCCGCCATTGTTTTCGTCGCTGGGTGACTGCCTGACGTACTACAGCGGCGACACCGTCGCGTACATCGGGGACGGAGGTCATCGCACCGCCAGGCTGGACCGCCTGCACGAAGCCTTCACGAAGGTTGCCACGGCGCCTGTCAGGGCGCTCGATCCCTACCCTGGGTTCCGGCCCCAGCTCACGATCTGGAAACGAACGCCAGCATGACTGTGGCCATTTCAGTTAGGCCGCGACCAGCAGAAACCTGGAGGGACTGGCGCTACGGCAGCCACTCGATTCCATCTGCTATTTCTTGCAGATTTTCAGCAGCGCATCTACAATGGGCCCATGACTGCCCAGACTGTTGGCTTCGCCGTCCAGCCCGAAGATCGCGCAGTGCTGGATGAGCTGGTTGAGTACTTCGGTGCAGGCAACAGATCGGCGTACCTTCGAGCAACGCTGAAGGTCATGAAGTCGATCATGATCGCCGACCAGCTTCGCGATGCCCAGGCCTACGGCCAGCAGCGAACAGCCGAGCTGGGAGTTGAACCGGCAGACGTCCCTGCACGCGTCCAGGCCTTCCTGAAAGGGCCCGGCAGAGGTCGCGGGAAGTGAGCAAGCTCACACCGGTCCCGGCTGCTGTTGTCTATGACGTGAATCTGTTAGTGACTGCAGTTGCAGGCGGTAATAGTCCGTTCAGGTCATGGCCATCCCCGCCGCCAGTTTCCGGCAACCCATCGGCCGACTGCGTTGGCATCGTCGCCGACGCTGCCGAGTTCTCGTTGTGGCTGTCGCCACACATTCTCGACAATGTGCAGCGGGTGCTGACCGAAATCCTCAAGTGGGAGCAGGGGCCAGCCGAGGCGTACTTCCAGACCCTGCTGTCGGCCGCTGAGCATAGCGGCGGGGGCATCGTCCCTGACGTTCCCCGTATGGTGCATGACTGCGGCGATCACGAGGACAATCTGGTCCTCGATCTTGGTTGTGAGGTGGGCGCACTGATTGTGGTCTCCAATGACACTGACCTGCTGTCCATGTCACCGTGGCGCGGAACGCCCATCCTCGAACCGAGGGCCTTCGCTGCGAAGGTCGATGCGATGAGGCGCCACAGCCGACGCCGCCGTCGCTAGGTCGGCCGCGCGCCTGAGTCGGCGACGAGTGCATCGAGGATCGTCGCCAGCGTCGTGGCATTCGCGGCCCAAGACGGCGGCCACGGCGCGCCGGCCGAGAACTCTGCCTCCATGGGCGACAGCACGAACTGACATCATGCTGGCGTGCCGACTCACGTTGTGCTGCTGCGCGGGGTCAACAACCTCGGCGGCAAGAGGGTCGCGGTGGCGGAACTCCAAGAGGTTGTGGCCTCGCTCGGCCGCTCGGCCATACCGATGTCAGGACCTACATCCCGAGCGGAAACGTGCTATTCACGCCGCGGCTGACATACGCCAGGACCGCGGGCGACTCCGATGCTGCAGCGCTAGCCGCTGAGTTGGAGCAGGCCATCGCCGACAGCACCGGCGTACGGGCCGCGCCGCGGTGCTGTCCCGCGAGGAACTTGCGCGCGACGTGCACGACAACCCGTATCCGGGTGAGACGACCCAAGCTGCTGCACGCGGTGTTCCTGCCCGGACAACCCGCACCCGGCCTGGCCGCCTGGGTGGCCAGCGCAGCAAGCCACGTGCGGGCGAACGGAAGCCGGGACGAGGCCCAGGTGCTCGGCCGCACGGTCTACCTGCACACTCCGGACGGGTACCCGCGCAGCGAACTGCGCCGGGTGCTCGCCAAGGCGGGCGGACCGACGTCGGCGGCGGTGGCCGGAACGGCGCGCAACTGGGCTACTGTCAGCAGGCTGGTCAAGCTCTGCGCGGCCTGACTTGCAGGCTGGCCGGGTAATCCTCAACTTTGGCCGGCCGCTGGTCCGGAGCCACAGTCATGCTGAAGGTCATGTACGAGGACCGGGCTGACATCGAATGGCTGCAGCAACTGCTCAGTACCTCGCTCGGCAGCGCGAGCGAGCACCTGCGCTCGATCATCGGGCCCGGCCGGACAGCGTCGGCCGCCGACCTGGCCGGCCGGCTGACGGGGATGCGGACACTCGCGCTCAGCACCGTCAGCGCCGATGGCCGGCCCCGGATCAGCGGAGTCGACGGCCACTTCTTGCGGGCCCGCTGGGTATTAACCACGAGCGGGTCCTCGGTGAAGGCCGCCGATCTGCCGAGCAGGCCCGCGGTCAGTGCGGCTTACCTCGAGGGCGACACCTACGGCGTGTTCACCCACGGGGACGCGGAGTTCCTGGCTGCCGACCACCTCGACCGGGGCTGGGTCGAGGATCATCTGACCAGCCACTATGGGGTCTCGCCGTCGACCTGGGGTCCAGACATCGTTTACCTGTGGATTAAGCCGAAATGGATGGTCGGCTATGACAGTGCGGGCGGCGGGTGACGCAAAGGCTTCTCGTTAGCGAGACGCTCGGGGCGCTGGCCGCGCATCCGGGCGATGTAGCGGTCAGCTGAGCGCCGCACGGCGGCCGCGCCGTCCTGCACCACAACCCGCCCCCACCACCCTCCGTACACCCTGTCGAAGGTAAACCGCTCGGTGCGCCGGGCGATGTCCTGCACCGTCGCCTCATCCAACGGGATGAGGTTGGGGTAGCTCCACATGAAGCTCACCCAGTCGCGATCCTGAACGACGGTAATGGTGTCGCCGGTCAGCAACGCGCCGCGGCCCTCCGACCCGGCCGGCCAGTGCAGCACCGCAGCGCCGTCGAAGTGCCCGCCGATCCGCGCGAGCGTCAGCCCACGCAACGGTTCGGCCACGTCCTCGAAAAACTCGATGCGCGGCGACGGCCGCTGCACCCACTGCCGGTCTGCGCTCGGGATCAGTATCCGCGCGCCGAAAGCATCAGCGAACTCGACATTGGCGGCATAGAAATGCGGGTGCGACATGCAGATCGCGCTGATGCCTCCCAGTTCGGTGATCCGCGCCCGGCTGTCCTCATCCAGCAGCGATATGCAGTCCCAGAGCACGTTGCCCCGGCCGGTGCGCACCAGCAGAGCGCGCTGCCCGATCGCGAAGGCCGGTTCCAGCCCGACGCCGAACAGGCCAGGTTCCTCCTCGCGAACGACCACCGCGTGATGCTCAGCCAGTCCGCCCATCGTGGTCCAGCGCTGGCCGCCCCAGCCGACATACTGCCGCTCGTCCGCACAGATGGCGCACCCGGCTGGCGGCTCGGGCGTGTCACGCTGCTGCACCCCGCAGGTAGCGCAGATCCACGCCGGCACTAGCCCACCCCCCCGAGCTGTACCGATACTCCCAGCTGACGGGACAAGGCTGCTGCTCTGTCGAGGTCGGCCGGGCCGAACGTGCCGTCGGCGCGGGTGAACCGCAGATGCGCGATGCCCTGACCCGAGCGCGGGCTGCCCCGCCGGTCCGCACCAGACCGCACCAGCCGCAGCATCGCCGCATTCGGCCAGGTCAGTTCTGCCACTGAGCCATCCGCCGTGTCGCGCCGGCTCACGACGGTCCCGTCGAGCGCATCCTGGAACAGCCGCACCGCGCCCTCGAGGTCGGCGACCCGCTGCTCGATCAGGCTCAGCGCGCAGGAGCGCCCCGGCTCGCCGAGCCCGGCGGGGGGCCTCGTTGGCGAAGGCGGGCCAGCCTGCTCGGCGACCTGGATGACGGTGCCGTAGCCATCGCTGGGGTGAAGGAATGCCTCCTTCCAGTGCGGATTCTGCAAACGGACCCCCACCGGTTCGAAGCCGAGCGCTGTGATCTTGGCGAGCGTGGCCTCGATAGCCGGAACGATGAAATTAAGGTGATGGAAACCGGGTCCTCGCTCGGCCAGGAACCGCTCGAGAAAGGCTGCGTCGGTGCCTCCCGTCGGCGTCAGCAGCTCGACCTTCGGGCCAGCCGAGAATCGCAGCTGACCCCACCAGAAACCCGGCGAGTCGCCTCCGTAGGCCCACGCGCCGCCCAGCAGTCCGCCGAACAGCTCCCAGCCGTCGGCCACCGTGCTCGCGCCCACGGCGACATGGTCCAGGACAGCCACCGGATACCCGGCGGGCACGTTGTCCGGCACACAGACCTCCCTCGCGACGCACCCGAGCCGCGGCTGCCCGGCACCGACGTCCGGTGCAGCGTACCGGCAGCGACGTCATCAGTTCATGGCGGCGGGAGGCTCTGCACCTAGCAGGTAGGCAGCGGCCGGAAATCGGGCCCGCGAGGTGTCGACCAGCAGGGGCGCACCCGGCTCGGCCCCGAGCGGACCTGGCCGCTGATCCTCAGCGGGTTCGAGCGCGTGGCGGAGTACCCGCACGAATGCGTCGGGCCGGTCGACCTGCAGATAGTGATTTGCGTCCGGAACGAAGTACAAACGATGACCGCCTGGCCTCAGCATCAGGTACTCGTTCCACACGTAGCTGGCCAGCCGCGGCGGTGAGACGGTGTCGTACAGGCCCCAGGTCAACGTCACCGGGAACGAAGCTTCGGCAAGCGCCGCCAGCCATGTCTGCTCGTCCCTGGATCGCTCGACCAGGTACTGGATTGTGTCGTGCAGGACTCTCACGCCGTTGTCGTGGCCGAAGGTGGCCGACATGGCCTCGACGTCAGGATCACCAGCCTTGCGCGGCGGGGTGAACGTGCTGGCGCCCATGCCCTCGGCCAGGCGTTCAGGGGTCAGCGCAGCGGGGATCGTGACCCACGACGCACCGTCGAGTATCTGTCGCTGCGCTCCGGTCAGGTTCGACAGCGGAAGGAAGATGTTGCCATTCGACAGGACCAGGTGCGTCAGGCGCATCGTCGACCGGCCTTCAGCACAGCAGGCCGCATGGACAAGCGCGACACTGTCACCGCGATCGTGCGCGACCACCACACCAGAGTCGCCGCCGATCACCTCCGAAACGTAGAACTCGATGAGCTGCGCGTCTCGCTGGAGACTGTAGCCCCACCCCGGTGGCTTATCCGAGAACCCGTAGCCGGGGAAGTCAAGCGCGCAGACGCGGAACCTCGTGCTCAGCTGGTTGGCGACCGCAAACCAGTCGATGCTGCTGGTGGGCCAGCCATGGATGGGCAGCAGCACCGGATCGTCGGAGGCGCCGAGTTCAATGTGGAATATGTCCACTGCAGCGGCGTCCTCCTTTGCTGGCCGCCAGGAGAAATGGCCACCACGGTTCCGCCACTCATCGGCTCGCGGCACGTTCACACTCCGACCTCCTTCTGACGGTTCAGCGGCTCCGGCTGCTGGCACGCTCCGTGCGCCACCAGGCCCGGCGCGACCATCAGCTCATCCTCACGCCTTCGGAGGCGGCGGGAGCTCACCCGAACCGGGTGACACCTCCGTGCTGCCTCTGACGGTGGTCGGGGTCAGCGTCCCGACCGCAAAGCCGGGCATACATGTCAGTGTTCCTCCGCATGCGGAGGGCCGGCGGTTCACCGAGCGCAGCTAACAGTTCAGCTGAGGAGTCCGATGTCCGAAAGTCCGTCAACCCGATACGTAACGCCGACCACGCCGATAGGCCGGCAGATGTTCCGCCTGTCCAACGGGCTCGTGGCCGCGCTGACCCGGCGCGGGATCAGCCTCCGGGGCAGCCGGGTGCTGTCAGTCCAGGGCCGCAAGAGCGGCGAGTGGCGCAGCACTCCGGTGAACCCGCTCACCTACCAGGGAACCACGTATCTCGTCTCGCCGCGCGGCCAGACGCAGTGGGTTCGCAACATGCGCGTCGCCGGGGGCGGTCAGCTGCGGGTTGGGCGGCGGGTCGAGTCGTTCACCGCTGCCGAACTGCCCGACGCGCAGAAGCCGCCGCTGCTGCGCGAGTACCTGCGGCGCTGGAAGTTCGAGGTCGGGATGTTCTTCGAAGGCGTGGGCCCGGACGCGCCGGACTCCAAACTGCTGGAAGTCGCGCCCGGCTACCCGGTGTTTCAGATCACCCCAGCGGAAAAGTAGCAAGCGTTTCCCAGCTTCCACCGGGTGACGATTCGGCCATCAAGGTCACAGCTGAGACCCTGTCCGTCACCGGCAATTTCGGAATGATCTCTTGTTCAGCGCGCCGCAACTCGTCGACTGGGTGCTGATGGCCGATCGTCAGATGCGGCACAACCTCGTCGAACTGACCGCCGAACGGCGGAAAGTCAGGAAAAGCGGCAAAGACCCGCTCCGTCAGATCCGCGAAGGGCACCGGATCTTGCGGCCCCAGCCAGAGGACCGTCGTCCCGAACCAGCCGGTCCGATCGAGCCGGAAGGCGAACGGCGTGGCGGCGGCGAACACGCGCAGCAGCCGGTCACGCTCACCGTCGCCGAGCAGGCCGACTGGCAGGAACGGCGTCAGGATCGTGATGTGCGCCGGGACGCCCAGGCCGGAATTGGCGTCGAGGTCAGCCCGATAACGCCCGACTACGGGCTCGGCCGCCGGAACCTCGACGATCAGCGCGCTTTCCCGGTGATGCGCCGCCATCGCGCGAGTGTATCGGGACGGCGCAGCGCGAGGTGCGCTGCCGCCGAGCCTGGCCCGCGAATCATCCGATAACGTCGCAGACGTGGAACTCCGCATGCCCATCACGGAAACCCGGCTGACCTACGACCACATCGCGACGGAATTCGCCCGGCGCAACCGGGCGACCTCGCCACGCATCGTCGACCTGATCCATGGGCTTGCTGCCAGTCTTCGGCCGGCCGCTGTGGTCGCCGACGTCGGCTGCGGCCCCGGCCGCGATGCCGCCCTCATCCGGGCGCACGGACTCCGGGTAACCGGCCTTGACCTCTCCATGGGCCAGCTCCGCGCGGGCGGCCATCCCGATGTCGCCCAGGCAGACATGCGTTACCTGCCGCTGCGGACCGCATCGCTTGATGCGATCTGGTGTCAGGCAGCCCTACTGCACATTCCTCGCCGGGCGGTTCCCGAGGTTCTCGCGGAGTTCGCGCGCACCGTGCGGCCAGGCGGTCAGCTGTATCTGCACGTCGCGGAAGGCGACGGCGAGGGATTCGAGGTGGCGTCCCGCTACGGGTCGGACCGCAGCCGCTGGTTCACGCTGCATCGCGAGCCCGATCTCGTGGCACTGCTGGCCGCCGCCGGCTTCACCGTCGACCGAGTGAGTCGCAGCCGCGGCCACCGCGACTGGCTCGAACTTCGCGCGCGCCGCCAGCCCGGCATGCGCCCGCCCGCGGCGCCTGTCGAGCTCAGACAAGCCACGGCGGCGGACCTGCCGGCGGTTCAGCGCGTCATCGCCGCCGCGTACGACAGGTACCTCAGCCGAATGGACCCGCCGCCCGCGCCGCTCCTGCGCGACTACGGCGCTGCCATCGACAGCGGCGATGTCTGGGTGACGGGGACCCCGATCGTCGGCCTGATCTCCCTGACCCCGACAGGCGACGTGATGCTGATCGAGAATGTCGCGGTTGACCCTGCGCAGCAGGGAACCGGACTGGGGAGGCGGCTGATGGAGTTCGCTGAGCAGCAGGCCACGCAGCGCGGGATCCGGCGGCTCGCCTTGTACACCAACGAGGTGATGACGGAGAACCAGGCGATCTACGCCCACCTTGGCTACCGCGTCACCGACCGCCGCACCGAGGCCGGCTACCGACGCCTCTACCTCGAGAAGACGCTTCCGGCCAGCTAGCATGCCCGCCGCTGCGCGAAACCGGCCAGCGCGGCCGACCTGGACGCAAGCACCGCAGTCCGGCGGCTGTGCTACCACACTGTGAAACTCTGAGAAACTTCCGGAACGGACTTGCAAAGTGCAACATGCGTTACAACAATCTGTAGTTGTGGCATTGCGTGGCGTACGTGCCGCGCGCAGCGCGACGGACTGGCTGCCAGTGCCTCGACAGGGTGCGCCGAGGCAGCGCCAAGCCGAGGTAGTGCACACGTCCGGCAGTGCACGGGCCGCGGCGACGGCCGGGCCGTCGTGGCGAGCGGGTGAGAGTTCTGGGTCGGCCTGGTAGGGCCGTCACCAGGGAAACAGGGTGGGCCAGAGTGCTTGGGGGGGACCTGTGGCTAGACGACGGCTCTTGATCTACCGTCCGCTGAGCGAATCTCGACCTTTCTATCACCCCAGGCACGCCGCGCCGTCGGTGCTGCTGCGGCTGGTCCGCCAGCTAACCCTGGTGCTCGTCTGGGCCCATCCGCTCGTCGGCTACTACCCGCCGCCGCGCCACCGGCGCGGGCCGGCCGCGCTCCAGCAGCAGTGGCCGCGACTCGGTACCGTCGCCGTCGCTGCGCCGCGCGCGCTCAGCTCGTACCCGGTCTTCGGCGCGCGCCCGGCCCGGATGGCCATCAGGCACGGCTAGCGTCCGGGTGACCGAGGCGCTCTGTTGGTGCGGGCGGGACCGCTCGCCGCATCGCGCGTCAGCACGGGGGAACGGGGTCACTCCCCTCGCGGACCCGGCACGGCCGCGGCCCACCGGACGCATCGGGCCACCAGGAAAACCGGCGAGCTCGCTGCGTCGGGCCTGCTGGCAGCCCACCCGCCAGCCGGTCGCGGCTCGGCGACCCGGTCGAGGATCAGCCCGTGCGCGCGCAGCGTGTTGACGTAGGTCGACAGCGTCCGGTGGTTCGCCCCGACGACGCGGCGCAGCGTGGACAGCGCACCGCGGGCGGTCCAGCGGCCCTCGTCGTAGTAGATCCGATCGGCTGGCCATGATCCGGAGACATCGGCGCCGCCCGCAAAGCACGGGTGCAGTATCCCGAACGCGAAGACGCCGCCCGGCCGCAGCGCCGCGGCGACGCAGGCCGCGCAACCCGGCAGGTCGTCGATGTCGGACAGGCCAAAGTTGCACGTGACTGCGTCGAAGGTGGCGGGCTCGGGCGGCTGCCAGCGGCCAACGTCGGCCACCACGTAGGTGATGCCGAGACTTACCTGCCGCTCCACCGCCAGGGCCCTCGCGACGAGGGCAGCCGAGACGTCGAGCCCGGTGACGCGGGCGCCACGGCCGGCGAGCTCGCGGGTCAGCCGGCCGTGCCCACACGCGATGTCCAGCACGCGCTGTCCGGCCACCGGGCCGACCATGGCCAGCACCGCCTGCGACACCGGATCGTCCGCCGAGTCGTTCTCCGCCGCGTAGCTGTCGGCGACCCGGTCGTAGCGCGCGGCAGCCACGCTTGCTATCCGCTGACCGCGGCCGGATCCATCCGCTGCGCGCGGTAGATCATGACGACGCGCTGCACGCCCAGGCTCGCCACCAGGTACAGCACCACCGTCGCGTTGCCGATATCGCCGACGTCCTTGTGCTGGCCGACGAGGTAGTCAAAGCCGAGGTGCGCGGCCAGCGCAACCACCCACAGCGCGGCGGTGAGCACATTGCCCTGCACCCACGGCTGGCCGTCCTGCTGCCAGATCCGGACGGTGAAGGCTCGCGCCGCGCCGAACGCCGCAGCCAGCACGAGGCTGCCGACCAGCGCCACGACGGCAGCCGACGCGCTGTGCTTGCCGCCCTGGAAGTATTCCCACGTCTCGATCACGCCGAGGACCAGAAGGATCAGCAGCAGCCGCTGGTTCGCGCGCAGCGGCCGGGCCTGCAACTGCCGGTACACGAGCAAGCCGAGTATGACAACGCCAATAACCAGTTCAGTCACCATCTGGCTGGACACGGCATCCCCTGTCAGCTGCTCCTGCGAGCCCTGCGGCCCAGCCGACACAGCGGAGCAGCTCTCGGTTTCAGGCTAGGGCCGGGTGCTGGCCGGCCCGCTGTGCTTGGCGTCCGGATCTGGGCGTTACCGATGTCATTACTGGCATTATCAGATCACCAGACGACAACAGCCCGGTTACGAACTGATCACAGGGTAGCTGTTACGTTGTCTTCCTGGGGAGACGCCAGACTGGAGGTGTCGGATGGGCCTGCCCGTACGCCAGCGGATGAAGCTGGACCATATTGACCGCACGCTGCGGGGGACCGACCCGAGGCTTGCGGCTCTTTATGCCATTTTCGCCAGGCTGACGCGCGAGGAGGAGATACCCCGCATCGAGCAGTTGCGGCACGGCGTGATGGCGAGGCTCGCGTGGCTGCGGCTGGTTCTGGCCGCCATCGCCCGGCGACTGCACATCAGGTTCCGGTTCCGGCCGCGGCAGCGCATCGTCCTGTTCTACCCGCTCGCGATCGCGCTGACGGTCGGCTCGATCGTGCTGGCCGTCCGGTCAGGACCCACCAGGAGCTGCCTGCCGGTGCGGTCAGTCGCGGCCGCCAAGAACGTCGCCAAGTCGAGCCTGTGCCGTCCGCCTGGCTACATCAGCCCGCTGAACTACGGCCGCTAGACCAGCACAGCTAGACCAGCACAGCTAGACCAGCACAGCCGCCAGCTCCGGCCGCAGGCAATGCCAAGCCCCAGCTGCCGCTTTCCCTCCTACCCGCGCGCACGTCGCAAGCAGCACGACGTGCCCTCCGGCACTCGCGCTGCCCCCGAGGCCCGAGAGGTCGACGAAGACATGCGGCCACGGCAGCCCGGCCGAGGTCCAAAGCACCCGGCGGGAGTCAAGGCTGTACCCCCAGGCGTCACCGAGGGCGTTCTGGTCGAGCCCGAGTGCCACGCCGCCGGAAACCGAGTAGAGGCTGCCGGCCACCGAGAGCCCCGCGCGGCTCAGCACGGTGCCGGAGGCAACGTCGAGGCCGTCCAGTGCCGTTCCGCTAGCGAGGTACACGGTGCTGGCGTTCGGATCGGCAAGCTCCAGCACCACCTTGTCCTGCTGCCAGAGTTGCCCGCCGGTGTCGCCGTCGTACGCAGCCACCTCGCCGGGCGCCGAGAACAGCATGACCCCGTCGATCACCGTGCTGAGCGTGCCGGGGAATACCGGGTGTCCCTGCGGCCTGAGCACCGCCTCGACGCCGGTGCTGAGGTTGATCCGGCGAACGAGCAGCACGCCGGCGGACCCGGCCGACTGCGCCACATAGACGTACTGCCCCGATACTCGCCAGGTCTGGCCGGGTGGCCCGAGGGCCCGGCTCCAGAGCACCCGACCCGTGGAGTTCACGTATGCCGTCACCGCCGTAGGACCGACGATGACCAGGCTGGCGCCGTCCGCCGCGATCGCGCCGCCGTAGGCCGCGGCGGGATAGCTCTGCACCGGGAGGCCCGTCGCCGCCGACATGATCACCTCGTCCCGTTCCGGCGCCACGCCAGGAGGCGGCTGCACGCCGACAGCGACCACATCAGCGAATGCGCGCACACCGACGATCGCCGACCCCGACGGGACCCCCGTGATCGTGGTCTGCCAGGCCCGGCTGCCCGTGCCGGATCGGAACGCAGTCACCCGCAGGCCCTCGGCGAACACCGCGAGACCGCCGCCCGTGGCGGCGTAGCCCGCGTCTGCGCTGGGCACCGTGCCGGTCACGCCGGCCTCGGCGAGCCACGAGCCAGGCAGGCTCGCGGTCCACAAGATCGAGCCAGCCGCGCGACAGCGCGGTCCGCTGCAGTGCTGGGTCTGCTGGCTGGCCGCCCGGCCGGGAATGACCGCGGCGCCGATCAGGACCACGGCGAGGAGAGCGCGCCGCGCCCATACCCAGGCCCCGCGCCCGATCCTCACCCCGCGCCCGATCCTCACCCCACGACCGACCTTTCCCGCGCTCAGCGCTCCGCACGGGACCGGGCCCGCGTCACCCCGTTCCCCGCTGCTGATCGGGACGCCCAGCAGGCACACGTCGCACGGACCGTTCGCCCCGGCATGGCGCAGTTTAGCCCGGACGCACAGCGTAGCCGGATCGTCGCGGTCGCGGACGTCGGCAGCGGCCGGCGGCCAGGCGGCCGTTTCCGTTAGCGTGGGCTAGGCCGACGCTGGCCATTCCCACTGGGAGGAAGCACATGACCGATCGTGCCCCGCTGCCACACGACTTCCTGCCGCCCGTGCCGTCGTTCACGGTCGAGAGCGACGACGTAGCCGACGGCCAGCAGATGTCCGACGACCACGTCTACAACAGCTTCGGCATGAGCGGGGACAATATCTCCCCCTCCCTGCGCTGGCACGGTTTCCCCGCGGAGACCAAGGGATTCGCCGTAACCTGCTACGATCCCGACGCCCCCACCGGCTCCGGGTTCTGGCACTGGCTGGTGCTCGACATCCCGGCGTCGGTCACGGAGCTACCGCGAGGCGCGGGCAGCGGTGCCGGGTCCGGGCTGCCGGCCGGGGCATTCTCGGTCCGCAATGACTACGGCACGAAGGACTTCGGCGGCGCCGCGCCGCCGCCCGGCGAGCCGCACCGCTACGTGTTCACGGTGCACGCGCTCAACACCGGCCATCTCGGCGTCGATTCCGACGTCTCACCGGCCGTCGCGGGCTTCAACCTGACGTTTGCCACCATCGCCAGGGCCTCGATCGTCCCCGTCTTCGGCCACTCGGGCTAAGCCGCCGACTTCCATGATCGCGGAGACTTGCCGTCGGCTGGAGCCGCGAAGTCTCCGCGATCACGCAGCGCCATGACTTCCTTGTTCGACTCGGCAGCCGAGCAGTACGACGCGGCCAGGCCGTCGTACCCGTCGTCGGTCTTCGACGAGATCGAGCGCCGCACCGGGCCGCTGCGCGGTCAGCTCGTCCTGGACTTCGGGGCTGGCACCGGGATCGCCAGCCGGCAGCTGGCGCGGCGCGGCGCGGCGGTTGTCTGCCTGGACATCGGCGAGCAGATGCTGCGCCGGGCGCAGGCCCGCAGCCCGCAGATTCCGTGCGTGCTCGCCGACGGCCACCGCATGCCGGTCAGGGACGCCGCGGCCGATCTGGTGACGTTCGCCCAGGCGTGGCACTGGTTCGACGGCCGACTCGCCACAGCCGAGGTCGCCAGGGTGCTGACGCCGGGCGGCTACTGGGCGGCCTGGTGGAACCGGACCAGCGCCGCAGGTGAGGCCTGGTTCGACCGGTACGAGGACCTAGTCTCGCGAGCCTGTCCCGGCTACACCTGGCGACGCAGGCTGGACAGCGAGCTGGAGCCGGACTGGACCGGCGGGCTGGTCCGGGCACTGGGTCCCGTCGAGCCGGCCGGCACCGTGGTGGTGCCGTGGATCCGGCACGTGGCGGCGACGGACTGGATCACGGACGAGCGCAGCAAGTCCTACGTGATCGCGCTCGAGCCCGCCGTCAGGGACTCGGTCCTGTCGGAAGTCGCAGCCATCATTGCCGCGCAGTTCCCCGACGGCCAGCTTGCGGTGCGGTACCAGACCACGCTCATCCTGGCGAGGAAGGCGGGCTAGCGGCCAGCCCGGTCCTCGTCCGCGGCGAGGAAGCTGGCCCGCAGGAAGGCGCGCAGGTCGCGATGACTGGCGAGCAGCCGGTCCCGCTCGGCTGGCGCGACCTCGGCCAGCTCGGCCAGATCCGCGGCCATGTCAGCGAGCACCTCGTCCATGGCCGTCAGCAGCTGGTCCGGATCACGGATGCTCATGAGGTCACGGTCCTGCCGCATCACCACCTCGGCGCGGACCAGCTCGTCGGCTACCTCCGGCGGGCAGTGCAGGCCCGCCTGGAGCAGGTCGCTCCACCGCCGGCCCAGCGCGCGGATCCCGGTCAGCGAGCGGTAGCCCATGAAGATCTTGGTCCAGGCGTCGGTGACGAACCGGTCCCAGCCGACTTCCTCGACGTCCGCGAGGTCGCTGTCGTACACGCAGCGCAGCCTACGTCGGCCCGCCGGCCGGCGAAAGCTCCGTCAGCTCCGGCTCGGCTCGATCGTCGCGATCCGCTCGCCGCACTGGGCCACGCTGTAGCCGGGCAGGCTGGCC
Organism: Streptosporangiaceae bacterium; assembly: GCA_050698875.1. Taxonomy (GTDB): domain Bacteria; phylum Actinomycetota; class Actinomycetes; order Streptosporangiales; family Streptosporangiaceae; genus JAJYUU01. The sequence goes on from JBOHCP010000037.1 coordinate 13,845, forward strand.
AGCTGATCCTGCAGCCACGGCGAGCTGAGCGCGCGGTGCAGCCCCTGGATTTCCCGCGACCCGGCCTGGGCGGTCGGAACGACCAGGTCGAACCGCTCAGCCGCGAGCGGCACGAAGGCCAGCTCATACGCCAGCGCGGCCGGCTCGCTGGCGATGCCGACGTCGGCCAGCCCGGCGGCGATGGCGGCTGCCACTTCCAGGTGCCCGGTGGCCTGGGTGTGGTACCCGGCCAGCCGGTCGGACGGGATGCCGTGCCTGGCCAGTTCGCGGTCGAGCACGCGCCGGGCCTCCGCGCCGGGCTCCCTGTTCACCAGTCGCAGGCCAGCCCGCACCACGTCGGGAACGCCGGTTATCTGGCCGGCGACCTCGGGCCGCAGCACCAGGCCCTCGCGCCAGGAGCAGAACCCGATCACCTCGCCGCCGCCGGGCAGGAACTCTGCCGCGGGCGCGGTGTTGTAGTCACCGGACGGCCCGCGCAGGTGGGTCCCGGCCACGTGCACCAGGCCGTCGCTGGCGAGGGCGAGGGCCTCCTGGCTCGCGCAAGGCCACCAGAGGAACGACACGGGCGGCTCGAGAAGGCTCAGCGGCAGCTCAAGCAGCGGGAGCGCGGGGTCGCAGCCGGCCACGACCAGACTCGGCCGTGGCGGACCGAGCGGGACGACGGTATCCGGGCCGGTTACCCGTCCCCCGGCGGCCGCGAACCCGGCCCGCCGCACGGTCGCCCCGGCCATCGGCAGCGCGACGAGGGCGTCGCCGACCGGCGCAAGCGACACCCGCGATCCTGGCTTGCCGAGCGCCTGCACCGGCCGGACGGGCACGACCGGTTCCGGCATCGCGGGACCGAACAGCTCTTCGATCGTCATGCCGAGCGCCCGGCTCAGCGCCAGCGCGACCCGCAGCGACGGGTCGGACAGCCCGGATTCCACCGCTGACACCGCCTGCCGCGACACCCCGGCCATCCCGGCGAGCTGCTGCTGCGAGAAGCCCCTGATCTGCCGTGCGCTGCGAAGCCGCGGACCGACCCGTGGCCCGCCGTGCTGCGGCTCGGAGCTCACCGGCCGCTCCGTTCGGTGATAGGCCCGAGCCCCTCGTCGCCTGCCCTGAGTCCGCGGGTGCCGCGTGCCTCCGCCACTCCGCCGTCGGCCACCCTGCCGCCGGCCACCCTGCCGCCGGC
>JBOHCP010000038.1:0-14897 GCA_050698875.1 Streptosporangiaceae bacterium
GGTCTGACTCGCCCGCCGCCGCCTCGTCCTGGCGCGGCCGGAGGTCTGACACGTCCGGTAGCGGCGCGAGCGGCGGTGACTGCGCCACGCCCGGCGCAGCAGCGTCGGCGTCCGCGCCGAGGTCTGCTTGCGGCGGCTCGCCGTCGCTGGCTGACCAGCCAGCCTCGTCACGCTCCGTTGTCGTGTCGACTGCCCCGGCCACCGCATCCGCCGTTGGCCGGCCTGTCCGGTCCGGACGCGTGGCGCGGACATCGCGGCCCCTGGCCGAGCCCGCGCCAGCAGCGCGCCTGATTGCCTGGGGGTGCCCGTTGTCGTCGTCCGGCTCGTCCGCTGGCGTCGCGTCCTCGTCGGCCAGACGGCCGATCGCGAATCCGCCGGCGGGACCCGGTGGCAGCAAGTCCATCCCCGGCGGCGGTGCCTGCGCTGGCACGCTCAGCGGACCGCCATAGCCGCGGGCCGGGATCGACACCGGACCGCTCACGGGAAGCCGCCAGTCAAGCCTCGCGCCGACCTCGGAGTAGACCGGACCTACGCAGTCGTGGCCTTCCAGCATGGACGCCAGCAGCTCCGCCTCGTCCGCCCGCAGCCCGAACACGACACGGGGCTGACCCCAGGGCTCTTCCAGCGAGTACCCGACGTAGCTCGACACCGGCGGTAACGGCCCCGCGCCGAGTCCGTGCATCGCTCGCCAGCGCTCCCACGCCTGCTCCAGCGCCATGGCTGCGCTGTCCGCGCGCTGCATCAAGTCCGGATCACGCATCCTGCATACCTCCCCTCGCAGCGCCGTACTCCCCCGCCTCCGGGCGGGAGTCCCCACGGCGCTTTCCGGCCCTCGTCTGGCGCACCGGTCTGGTCGCCGCGTGACACGACGTCGATCGTGCCGCCGCGGTGTGCGCCGGGCTCACGACGGCCTGAGCCTCAGTATCGTCGTGACCCGCCGCGGACAGGTGCGATTACGAAAAGTTGTTATGTGACTACACACAGTTACCACAGCCGGGCAGGGAACGGCCCCAGGCGCCACGCACGGACGACCGCGCGGATGCCTGAACGACCCCGTTCCCGGCGGTTACACAGGTTTGATTTCGCCGGTCTCCCGGCTATCCGACCGGGGAGGCCGGATCGACCCCGGCGACATCACTGGCCTACGGCTCCTCGTCGCATCGAACGCTTGGTGCGCCCCCCGATGCGGAGTGCTGACGGCCGGGGTCGACCCCCCCAACTGCTAACTCACGTGGCCGCTGGCCACGGCCTCACTCCGAACGCTGCTGCGGTATCCCCGCCAGGAGGGCACGGACCTCGGTCTCCCGGTACCGGCGGTGACCGCCGAGTGTCCGGATGGACGTGAGTTTCCCTGCCTTAGCCCACCTGGTGACTGTCTTGGGATCAACCCGGAACATCGTCGCGACCTCTGCGGGCGTAAGCAGCGGCTCGGCCTCTGGTGTACGTGCTGACATGTTGACGGCCTCTCCTCCTGGACCAGTCCTACGATCCTTACTTCTTCTTCCCGTTCATGGCTCCTAGCGAAGCCTGCACTGGATGTCCCATATAGTCCGCTGAGACCATATTGCTATCACCAGCGGTGACAAGTCGACAACCGGGAGCAAAGTAATCTGAGTGTCGCCGCGGCGTGCCCCCCGCCTTCTGTCACGCTGCGTGATTCTACAGACACGCACCGTCGCAACGGGCAGATTCGGAAAAGTCATCCGCGCCTCTCATCAGATAATTAGCTCGGTTGCCGCTGTGTCATCCCGCCGCTGCCGGTTCCACCATGGTTTACGCAACCCGCACGGCCGCCGATCTCCTCCAGTTCGGCGCCTGTGACGTGCGCAGTCCCGGCCGGAACCGCCACTGGCTCAATGGCTCAGCTGCCGGAATCCTCCCTCCCCGGCGCCACTCGTGACGCCCTGACCCGTTAGCCGGTCGACTAGCTCGGCTTCCCATGTGACCGGTTAACTCAGCGGCCGGACACGGTATCCCCGTTTGCCTCTCAACCGGCTGAACTGCTCCATTAATCCCCTGACCTGCTGCCAGATAATCTGGTTCCGGGCCATTTGCCCGGCCGACCGGGCGATCGGCGCGCTGCGCTTGCCCGGCATGCCGTTGACACCCGAAAGGCCACAGCGCTGAAAGCACCAGAAACCCTGGCACTTGTCGCGCTTTAGGCAGCATGACTAATCGTGACATGCCGTACCCGTCAGGGCAAAGGGCTACGGGCAAGTAAGTATCGTCAGCGCACTCCGACGTGCGCGCTGCGCGGCTATAGGCTGGTGGCCGATCCAGCGTCAACGAGGACGTCGGACAGAGCCGTAGCTTGGGAGCTCACGGACGTGACCACCGTATTCTGGCCGGATTTCGCTGACGAGACGACTACAGCGAGCACAGTCGGCGGGCCGGGCGGGCATGAGCAAGTCGTGTTCTGCCAGGACCAGCCGTCCGGACTGCGCGCCATCATCGCCATCTACTCCACCGCGCTCGGGCCTGGCCTCGGCGGGACGCGGTTTTACCCGTATCGCAGCGAGAGCGCCGCGCTGGCGGACGTGCTCAACCTATCCAGGGCGATGGCCTACAAGAATGCGCTCGCCGGTCTTGACCTCGGCGGCGGCAAGGCCGTCATCATTGGCGATCCTGACACGCTGAAGACCGAGGCACTGCTGCGCGCCTACGGCAGGTTCGTGGAATCGCTGGGCGGTCGCTACATCACCGCGTGCGACATCGGCACCTACAGCGAGGATATGGACGTTATCGCGCGGGAGTCGAGGTTCGTCACCGGCCGGACCGTGCCGAACGGCGGCGCCGGTGATTCCTCGGTGCTCACCGCGTTCGGCGTGTTCCAGGGCATGCGCGCGTGCGCGGAGCACGTCTGGGGCAGCACGAGCCTGGACGGCAGGACGGTCGGCATCGAGGGCGTCGGCAAGGTCGGACACCGGCTCGTCGACAATCTCGTCGCCGATGGCGCTCGGGTAGCGATCTTCGATACGAGCCGGGCCGCCATCGAGCGGGTGCGAGCACAGCATCCGGCGGTCACGGTCGCCGCCAGCCGGGCCGAGCTGATTGGCAGCCAGCTCGACGTCTACTCCCCCTGCGCGCTCGGGGGTGCCGTGGACGAAGCAACTACCGAGGTGCTCACCGCCAGGGTCATCTGCGGTGGGGCGAACAACCAGCTCGCTCATCCGGGTGTCGAGAAGATGCTTGCTGACCACGGGATCGTCTATGCACCGGACTACCTGGTAAACGCGGGCGGCGTTATCCAGGTGGCCGATGAGCTGCACGGCTTCAGCTTCGACCGGGCCAAGGCGAAGGCAGCTGAGATCCTGACCACGACGAGGCAGATCCTGGCCGCCGCTGCCGCCGACGGCGTTCCGCCGGCGGTGGCGGCAGACCGGCTGGCCGAGCGCCGGATCGCCGAGATAGGCCGACTGCGCGACATTTACCTCCGGCGATGACTCGGTTCGCCGGAATCTGCAGCGGCGCCTGACGCTTAAAGCAGGTACGGTTGTACCTGTCCGTCAAGGCGAGCGCGGCGCACTCCGGCAGGCGGAGCGGCGGCGGGTCAGTTTTGTGTGCACGAATTAGCCGATATCTGCCGTGGCAGCGGGCAACGACAAAGCGCGGTGACCAGGAACCCGTCGGGTTCCGTACGTTAGAGGGGGTCGAGCCAATGGGGCGCGGCCGGGCCAAGGCCAAGCAGGTCAAGGTGGCACGCCAGCTCAAGTACAGCGGGGGCGGCACAGACCTTGACCGGTTGCGGGCTGAGCTGGGCGTCGACTCGGATGGGCAGGGCGTCAACGGGGATTCCGCGCACGCGGACCTGGACGACCGCTACGCCGAGGACGACGACTCTGATTACGCACAGGAAGACGACGAGGACGACGAGGACGGCGACTGGGAGGGCGACGAGTACGGCGCCGACGGTCTCGTCCGGCAGTCCGGCTCGTCGACCGCCTCATCGGCCGGAGCATAACGGCACGCTGGCACGCTCACCAGCAGGTCCGCCGTATACCGCGTGGTCAGCGCGGATGGCTGCCGGTCAGCATCGCGGTTCCCGAGCCGGGGCTGATCTGGCCCAGCACGAAGGCCCGCACGCCGCGATCGGCAAGCAGCCGTAGCGCCCGGTCGCAGTCGTCCGCGGCCAGCACCGCGGCCATGCCGACGCCCATGTTGAATACCCGCTCCATCTCCGCCGGCTCGACGAAGCCCCGCTCCGCCAGCAGGCCGAACACCGGTGCAGGCTGCCAGCTGGCGCGCTCGAGCACGGCGTCCGCGTCCGGCGGCAGCACCCTGGCCAGATTCGCCGCCAGCCCGCCGCCAGTGACGTGGGCGAACGTCCGGACCGCGCAGCTGCCGGCCAGGGCCAGGCAGTCCCTGGCGTAGATCCGGGTTGGTGTCAGCAACTCCAGGCCGAGCGGCTGGCTGAGCTCGGCCGGCTGACTGTCCAGGTCTAGCCCGGCCCGCGGCGCGTCGATGATCGCCCTGACCAGCGAATACCCGTTGGAGTGCAGGCCAGAGGCAGCCATGCCGATGACGACGTCCCCGGGCCGCACGCGGTCCGGCCCGAGCAGCCGGTCGGCGTCGACCACGCCGGTAGCTGCGCCGGCCAGGTCGAAGTCGTCGGCGCCGAGGTGGCCAGGATGCTCGGCGGTCTCGCCGCCGAGCAGCGCGCAGCCGGCCTGCACGCAGCCGTCAGCGATGCCGCTCACTATCGTCGCGACGCGCTCAGGATCGACCCGGCCGCAGACGAGGTAGTCGGTCATGAACAGTGGCTCGGCACCACAGACGACCAGGTCATCGGCCACCATCGCGACCAGGTCCAGCCCGATCGTGTCGTACCGTCGCAACCGCTGGGCAATGACGACCTTGGTGCCCACGCCGTCGGTCGACGTCGCCAGCAGCGGATGACGCAGGCCGGCCACCTTGGTGGCGTCGAACAAGCCGGCGAAGCCGCCAATGCCGCCGACGACGTCCGGGCCCGCCGTTCTGGCGACCGCCGTCCGGATCAGCTCGACGGCCCGGTCTCCGGCGCCGATGTCGACGCCCGCCGCGGCGTAGCTGGCGGTCGGACCCGAGGTCACGGCGCTACGGCCGCACCGCCGACCGCGGTCCCCGCGGCCGAGCCCGCTACCACCCCGGCCGTCGGGCTCACTGCGGAGACGACGTCCTCCAGCAGGTGCTTGCCCTTCTCGTCGTCCGCTACCGGCACCGGGTAGTCGCCGTCGAAGCAGGCCCGGCAGAGCCGGTCCGCGGGCAGCGTGGTCGCCTCGATTAGTCCATCGAGGGAGACGAAGCCCAGCGAGTCCGCGCCGATCGACGCCCTGATCTCCTCGATGCTGAGGCTCCCCGCCATGAGCTCGGCGTGGCTGGCGAAGTCGATGCCGAAGAAGCACGGCCACGTGACTGGCGGGCTGGAGATCCGCACGTGCACCTGCCGCGCCCCGGCCTCCCGCAGCATCGCCACGATGGCCCGCTGGGTGTTGCCTCGCACAATCGAGTCGTCGACCACGACCAGCCGCTGGCCCGTTATCACCTCCCGCAACGGGTTGTACTTCAGCCGAATGCCGCGCTCCCTGATCGTCTGGCTCGGCTGGATGAAGGTCCGCCCGACGTAGGAGTTCTTGACCAGGCCCTGGCCGTAGGGGATGCCGCTGGCTTGCGCGTAGCCGATCGCCGCCGGGGTGCTGGACTCCGGCACCGGGATAACCAGGTCGGCGTCCGCCGGGTGCTCGGCAGCCAGCCGCTTGCCCACCTCGACCCGGGCGGCCTGGACGCTGCGCCCGGAAATCGCGGTATCCGGCCGGGCCAGGTACACGTACTCGAACAGGCATCCGCGCGGGACCGCGGACGCGAAGGTATGCGACCGGACCCCCTGCTCGTCGATCGCCACGAGCTCACCGGGCTCGATTTCACGCACAAACGCGGCGCCCACGATGTCGAGGGCCGCTGTCTCGCTGGCGACAACCCAGCCGCCCGCGAGCCGCCCCAGCACCAGCGGACGGAATCCCTGCGGGTCACGGGCCGCGAACAGCGTCTGCTCGTCCATGAAGACCAGCGAGAACGCCCCGTGCACGAGTGGCAGCACCGCCAGCGCCGCGGCCTCGACGCCGGGATGGCCACCGCCGGCGCGAGAGCCGCTCTCGCCGGGCCGGGAGCCGCCCACGGCGAACAGCGCCGTCAGCACGTCGGTGTCCGAAGTGGCGCGCGCAACCTGACCGGTCTCGCGGCCGCCGAGCAAGCTCGCCAGCTGGCGCGTGTTGATCAGGTTGCCATTGTGGCCGAGGGCCAGGCTCGCTGACGGGGTGGCACGGAACGTGGGCTGAGCGTTCTCCCAGACCGAGGAGCCGCTGGTGGAGTACCGGCAGTGCCCGACGGAGATGTAGCCGTGCAGCGTGTTGAGGACGGACTCGCTGAAGACCTGAGCTACCAGGCCCATGTCCTTGTACACGACTATCCGCGAGCCGTCGCTGACGGCTATGCCGGCTGACTCCTGCCCCCGGTGCTGCAGCGAGTACAGGCCGTAGTAGGTGAGCTTGGCCACGTCCTCGCCGGGGCACCAGGCCCCGAACACGCCGCACGCGTCCCTGGGCGGCCCGTCGCCAGGATCAGGATCGTGTGACAAACGGCCGTCAGGCTTGATCACTCGTCAAGTCTAGTGACTGGCGGGCCCTCCGGAGCCCTCGGACGCCAACGGCAGGTAGGCAGAAAGGTCGGCTCGCTGGCCGCTGGCGTAGACCCGGCCGTCAGCCACTGCCGCAGCCCACGTCAGCCTCCCGGTGGCCAGGGCCAGCCAGGTGGCGGGGTCGGTCTCGACCACATTCGGCGGCGTGCCGCGGGTATGCCGGGTACCCGGCACGCACTGAATGGCAGCCAGCGGCGGTACCCGCACCTCGACGCTCCGGCCCGGCGCCCGCTCGGCGAGCAGGCCGAGCGTGTACCTGACCGCAGCCCGCAGCGCAGGTCGCAGCGGCTCGGTGCCCGCAACCGAGGCAGCCGTGACCGCCAGCAGGCTCGCCGCGCCGAGCGTGCGCTCGGTCGCCAGGCCACGAAGTGGCGCTTCGCCCAGCTCGGCCCGCTGCTCGTTGACGGCGGCGAGTAGCTGGCCGAGATCAGGACGGCGTGCTGGCACGGCTGCAGGGTAGCCGAGAGCCCGGTAGCGGAAAATTCTTCCGGTATTTTCCTGCTATCTGGCCACGGCGCCGGCCAACCAGCGGTATTCGTTCGATATGCCAGGTCAGCGCCGCACAGTGGGTGGTCGCGCCCGCGGATCCTGGCTGGCCAGGCTGACCGGGATTGGGCTCATCGTGGTGCTGGCCGCCGGGGGCGTCACCGCGTACCTGGTTACCCAGCACCCGCTCGGCGGGCGCTCCGCGACCATCCTGCCGACCCGCGTGGTCAGCTACCAGACCGTCGGCCTGCTCGCCCAGGATGCGCAGCCGCGCTCGTCCGGCCAGCTGGTGCAGCTGCTCGCCAGCCAGGGTGGGCCGGAGTTCAGCCTGGTCAGCCACGCCGAGCAGCAGTCCGGGTCGGGCCAGTGGACCGCTGACCTCATGGTGGGCGGCAGCTACATCTTCATCTTCCTGCCGAGCGACGACTGTCTCGGCGCAACGGACTCGGCGGGCCAGGCGAGGCTAGTGCTCCAGCACTGCGACCTGCAGGCGAACCAGCGCTGGCGGCGAATCGGGACTGGCACGGTAGCGCGAGGCCACAGCTTCTATCCGTACGCCAACATGGCCGACGGGTCCTGCCTCACCGAGGGCAGCGAGCTGCCCGGTCCGGTCTGGGCAGCCAGCCTGTCCGGCTGTACCAGGGCCGCGACAGGCCAGCTCCTGGCGTTCTGGTGGTAGCCGGGGTAGCCGGGGTAGCCGGAGTCGGCCGCCTCGCGAGTCAGCCGAACAGCGCGGGAAGCGCCCGGCCGTGCAGCTGGGCCAGCTCGGCCAGCGGCACGGAAAAGCACCCCGCGACCTCCAGAACCGTGCCGCCGGTACGGCCGAGGGCCGCAGCCGGCACGCCACTCGCCGCGCAGAGCTGCCCGAATGCCGCCTCGGCGCCAGGGTGCACCGCCACGACCGCACGGGCCGCGGACTCGCTGAACAAGAATGTGGCGGCGGCGCCAGGCAGCGCGACCGAGCAGCCGGTGCCACCCGCGAGGCACGCCTCGGCCAGTGCCAGCGCCAGCCCGCCGTCGGACAGATCGTGCGCGGTGGCGATCAGCTGCCGCATGGCGGCGACTACCAGCACGTCGCCAAGGCACCGCTCGGCTGGCAGGTCAACGGCCGGCGGGCTGCCGCCGAGGTGGCCGTGCCGCAGCCACGCCCATAGCGACCCGCCGAACTCATCCCTGGTTTCTCCGAGCAGCACGATGGTCGCGTCCGGCAGGCCGAACCCCGAGGGCACCCTGCGGCGCACGTCGGCATGCACGCCGAGCACGCCGACGACGGGTGTCGGGCGGATCGCCGTGCTGCCCGTTTGGTTGTAGAAGCTCACGTTGCCGCCGGTTACCGGCACGCCGAGCTGCTGGCAGCCGTCGGCCAGGCCCCGCACCGCCTCGGTGAACTGCCACATCACCGCCGGGTCCTCGGGTGATCCGAAGTTGAGGCAGTTGGTGACGGCGAGCGGCCTGGCACCGCTGGCCGCCACGTTCCGGTACGCCTCGGCCAGCGCCAGCTGCGTGCCTGCATAGGGGTCGAGGTGGCAGTAACGGCCGTTGCCATCGGTGGCGAGGGCGACGCCGAGGCCGGTTTCCTCGTCGATCCGCAGCAGGCCGGCATCGTGTGGCATGGCCAGTATGGTGTCGCCGCGAACGTACCGGTCGTACTGCTCGGTGACCCACGCCTTGTCACCGCCATCGGGGGAGCCGACTAGCAGCAGCAGGTCATCCCGGAGCGCGCTGCCCGCGCCCGGTCCGGCTGGCCGGGGCAGCCGGCCGGGGTCATTGCTCACCAGCGCGTCCTGACTGTCCGGCCGACGCGCGGGGCGGTCGTAGACCGGGCCCTCGTCGGCGGCCGAACTCGGCGGGATGTCGACGACCCGCGCGCCGTGCCAGGTCATTTCCAGCCGCCCGGTGTCGGTCACCTCCCCGATGACCGTGGCGGGAACATCCCATCGGGCGCAGATAGCCAGGAACGGCGCGACGTTCGCCGGGGTGACGATCGCCATCATCCGCTCCTGCGACTCGCTCATGAGGATCTCGGCCGGGCCGAGCGAGGCGTCGCGCAGCGGCACCCGGTCGAGCGCCACACGCATTCCGGTGCCGCCGCCGGCGGACAGCTCGGTGGTGGCGCACGCGACGCCGGCCGCGCCCAGGTCCTGAACGCCGACCACCAGCCCGGCCCGGTAGAGCTCCAGGCAGCACTCGACCAGCAGCTTCTCCATGAACGGGTCGCCGACCTGCACGCTCGGCCGTTTCGCGCCCTCGCCTGCGCCACCGAACGACGCGCTGGCAAGCACGGACGCGCCGCCAATGCCGTCGGGCCCGGTCCGCGAGCCGAGCAGGATCACCTGGTTGCCCGGCCCGGTCGCCGCGGCGAGCTTCAGGTCCTCGGGTCGCAGCACGCCGACGCACAGCGCGTTCACCAGCGGATTCCCCCGGTAGCACGGGTCGAATGCCAGCTCACCGCCGATGTTCGGCAGGCCAAGGCAGTTCCCGTAGAAGGAGATGCCGGCGACGACGCCCGGCAGCACCCGGTGCGTGTCCGGGGCGTCGGCCGGGCCGAACCGGAGCGAATCCATCACGGCCACCGGTCGCGCGCCCATGGCCAAGATGTCCCGGACGATGCCGCCGACGCCGGTCGCGGCGCCCTGGAAGGGCTCAACGTAGGACGGGTGATTGTGCGACTCGATCTTGAATGTCACCGCGTAGCCACCGCCGACATCGACCACGCCGGCGTTCTGCCCGATGCCGGCTAGCAGGACGTCCGTCGCCGGTGCCTTGTCCGCGAACTGCCGCAGGTGCTTGCGGGAGGACTTGTACGAGCAGTGCTCGCTCCACATCACCGAGTAGATGGCCAGCTCGGCGTCGGTAGGCCGGCGGCCCAGGGTCGCGCCGATCCTGGCGTACTCGCCGGCGGTCAGGCCGAGCGCGGCATACGGCTGTATCCGATCCGGCGTGGCCGCCGCGCCCGCCACGGTGTCCTGTGGCGGGGGCGCTCCGGACGCCGCGGCCCCGCTCGTCGTGACGCCCGGGTCGGTCACTAGGGCACCATCGCGCGCAGCACCGAGGTGAAGAAGGCCAGGCCGTCCGCCGAGGGGCCGGTGAGGGCGTCGATGGCGTGCTCCGGGTGCGGCATCAGCCCGGCGACCGTTCCGGCCGCGCTCACCACGCCGGCGATGCCGCCGATCGAGCCGTTCGGGTTGCCGTCCCCGTAGCGGCCCAGGATCTGACCGTCCGCCTCGAGTCGCGCCAGCGTCGCCGCGTCGGCCACGTAGGCGCCCTCGCCGCTCTTCAGCACGACGGTGATCTCCTGCCCGGCCTGATACCCGCAGGTCCACGCCGAGGTGGCGTTCTCGATCCTGAGCCGGACATCCCGGCTGATGAAGCGCCTGGCCACGTTGCGGGTCAGCGCCCCCGGCAGCAGGTGCGCCTCACACAGGATCTGGAAGCCGTTGCAGATGCCCAGCACGGGCAGGCCCCTCGCAGCTGCCGGGATGATCTCCCCCATCACGGGTGCGAACCGCGCGATCGCCCCGCAGCGCAGGTAGTCGCCGTAGGAGAACCCGCCAGGCAGAATCACGGCGTCGACTCCGTGCAAGCTCGCCTCGTCGTGCCAGAGCTCGACCGGCGTGCCGCCGGCCCGCTGCACGGCGCGGCGAGCGTCGCGGTCGTCGAGAGACCCGGGGAAAGTGACGACTCCGATCCTGGCCGTCATGAGCGTGCGGTAAGGCGGCGACGCATGCTCGTAGGCTACCTGCTCACCCGGCTGCTCACCCGGCGTCCCTCAGTTGCGTGGCAGGGCCTAGCGCCAGTGGCGCGTCGCGCCGCCACGCGATCCGCTTGCGCAGCGAGACGACCGTTCCCTCGGCCGGGCTGCTCTGCATCGTCACGTCGTCCACGCAGGCTCGCATGATCGCCAGGCCGCGCCCGGACTCCGGTAGCTCGGCGATCGCGCGCTCTCTGGCCAGCCGCCTCGACCTGGCGATGCGGCTGCGAAGAATGCTCGGCGACGTCGGCGTGGTCGATGGTGCGGAGGCTCGCTGCCGCCGCAGCCTCGCTACCGGCCGGACCGATGGCGGGATCCTGATCCCCCGGCGCGGCCGGCTGATCATGGCCGGGTCGAAGCCGCTGCCGCTGTCCAGGACCTCAAGCAGGCATCGCGTGCTGCTGACATGAGCGACCAGTTCGTACCGGTGGCCGGGACCGGCGTGCAGGAGCACGTTGGTGCACGCTTCGGTGACCGCGAGCAGCAGGTCATCGACGCAGCTCGCGTCCACGCCGAGCCGAGTGAGCGTGTCGCCGAGAACCCGGCGCATAACCGGAACGCTCAGCGACTCCCTGGGCATGACCAGGCAGAACTCCACGTCCGCTGCTGGCTCCCCGGAATGCAGCGCCCGAGATCGCATCTGCTCCTCGCCCCGTCGCGGTAAGTCAGTTCACATTCTTGAGGCTTCCCCGCCGGAGGCTCGGTAATCATGAACTAGGGCGATCTCTGGACGAACAGTGCGCTAAGGGCTCGGTACGAACCGCGGACGCGGTCATGGATGCCGGTCTGGTGTAGCCCCAGCGACACCAGACCGGCATCCACGCGAGCGACTGCTCAGGCGGGATAGACGGAGAATTCCTCGATGACCGGATTTGCGAGTAGCTCGACAGCCAGGTCCGCGATCCGCTGCTCGCTCGCGGGCTCGCTGAGCTCTATGACGAACCGCTTCCCCTGGCGCACGCCTGCTACCTGGGGGAATCCGAGACGACGGCAGGCGCTGGCGATCGCGTCACCCTGGGGGTCGTGGATCTCGGGCTTCAGCATGACGTTGACGACGAAGCTGGGCACGTCCGAACAGTACGCGAGCGCTAGCTCCGGCACCCGGCAGGGCTCCTCGGCCGCAAGGACGTAGCCGGCCGCAAGCCACCATGACCCGATTCGTGACGTGCGTCACTATCGTCGGGCTTGGGGTACCTGCGCTTGACCGGTCAGGGCTCTGCGAGAGTACTGTTCACGCCGTCACGACGGATGAAGCGCCGGTCCGGGTTACGCTGGCCGGAGAGCGTGAGCATGCAAGGAGTGGCACGTGACCGCCAAAGATGCCGGACGCGCCGCCCGCTCTGCGAGCCGGGTACCGGCCCGCGAGCCAGCACGGCAGGCAGGTTCGCCTGAGCTGATTCAGCTCCTTACCCCAGAAGGGGAGCGGGTCGAGCACCCCGACTATCCCCTGGAGATCTCCGCCGCGGAGGTCAGGGCCCTCTATCGCGACCTGGTGATCGTGCGGCGGATCGACTTCGAGGCGATCGCGCTGCAGCGCCAGGGTGAGCTGGGAATCTGGGCTTCGCTGCTGGGCCAGGAGGCCGCGCAGGTCGGGTCCGGGCGGGCCCTCGGCCCGCGCGACATGGCCTTCCCGACCTACCGCGAGCACGGCGTGGCCTGGTGCCGCGGCCTTGACCCGATGAAGCTGCTCGAGTTGTTTCGCGGGGTCAGCCACGGCGGCTGGGATCCGGCCGCGCACAACTTCCACCTGTACACGATCGTGATCGGCAGCCAGACGCTGCACGCCACGGGTTACGCCATGGGCATCCAGCGCGACGGCGCAGTCGGCGAGGACGGCGAGGCCGTCATCGCGTACTTCGGCGACGGCGCGACCAGCCAGGGGGACGTCAACGAGGCTTTTATCTGGGCGTCGGTCACCAACGCGCCGGTGGTCTTCTTCTGCCAGAACAACCAGTGGGCAATATCCGAGCCGCTGGAGCGCCAGACCAGAACACCCCTGTACATGCGCGCCAAGGGCTTCGGCTTTCCCGGCGTCCGAGTGGACGGCAACGACGTGCTGGCCTGCCTGGCCGTCACCCGCAAGGCGATGCAGGCGGCCAGGGAGGGTCAGGGCCCGACGCTCATCGAGGCGTTCACCTATCGAATGGGCGCGCATACCACCACGGACGACCCGACCAGGTACCGGCTGTCCGCTGAGATCGAGTCCTGGAAGCTGAAAGATCCCATCGAGCGGGTCAAGCAGTACCTGATCCGCACGGAGCAGGCCGCGATGAGCTTCTTCGACGAGGTCGACGCGGAGGCTGCGCGGGTCGGAGCGTCGGTGCGAGCGGCCTGCCAGCAGATGCCGGACCCAGAGCCGCTGTCGATTTTCGACAACGTGCTGACGAGCGAGACCCGCCAACTCGCCGCCGAGCGGACCGGGTTTGCCGCCTACGCGGACTCGTTTGTTGGCGCGGAGGAGAGCCGATGACAACTCTCACCCTCTCCAGGGCGCTCAACGAGGGCCTGCGCAAGGCGCTGGAGAACAACCCCAAGGCGCTGATCATGGGCGAGGACGTCGGGAAGCTCGGCGGCGTCTTCCGCGTGACCGACGGACTGCAGAAGGACTTCGGCGAAGCCAGGGTCATCGACACGCCACTGGCCGAGTCGGGCATCATCGGCACCGCGATCGGCCTGGCGCTGCGGGGCTACCGTCCGATCTGCGAGATCCAGTTCGACGGCTTCGTCTTCCCCGCCTTCGACCAGATCGTGAGCCAGCTCGCCAAGATGCGGTACCGATCCCGCGGCGCGGTGCGGCTGCCGCTCGTGGTGAGGATCCCGTTCGGCGGCGGCATCGGCGCGGTGGAGCATCACAGCGAGTCGCCGGAGGCGCTGTTCGCCCACACCCCGGGTCTTCGGGTGGTGTCCTGCGGCGGCCCCGCCGACGGGTACACGATGATCCAGCAGGCCGCCGAGAGCGACGACCCGGTGATCTTCTTCGAGCCCAAGCGCAGGTACTGGGACAAAGCAGACGTCGACGTCGACGGCGGGCTGACCGGCGCGCTCTCGATGGACTCGGCGAGGGTTCTGGTCCCCGGCAGTGACGTGACGGTGCTGTGCTACGGCCCGATGGTCCGGACTTGCACCGAGGCAGCGGTCGCAGCCAGCGGCGACGGCCGGTCCGTCGAGGTCGTGGACCTACGGTCGCTGGCGCCACTGGACACCGAGACGATCTTCGCCTCGGTCCGCAAGACCGGCCGGTGCGTGGTCGTGCACGAGGCCGTGGTGACCGGTGGCATCGGCGCGGAGATCGCTGCCAGGATCAGCGAGGAGTGCTTTTACAACCTGGAGGCGCCGGTGCTGCGCGTCGGGGCGCCGACTACCCCGTACCCGCCGTCCAGGCTCGAGGAGCACTACCTGCCCGACCTGGACCTGGTCCTGGACGCCGTCGACCGCTCGTTCGGCTACTGAGAGGCCCGCATGACAGATATCAAGGAGTTCCGGCTCCCTGACGTCGGCGAAGGCCTGACCGAGGCCGACATCGTCAGGTGGCACGTGGCGCCCGGTGACCCGGTCACCGTGAACCAGATCATCGTCGAGATCGAGACCGCCAAGGCGGTCGTGGAGCTGCCGAGCCCGTACGCCGGCACCGTCACCCGCCTGCTGGTGCCCGAGGGCGAGACCGCGGACGTGGGCACGCCGATCATCGCGGTGGACACCGGTCCCGGCCCCGCAGCCGCGGCCGCGCTCCCGGAGCGGGTCAGCGAGACCGAGGACCTGGTGCCCGCGCCGCCGGTCGAAGGCGCGGTAGAACCGGGGATCATCGGCAGTCCGGCGCCTAAGGCTGAGCGGCAGGCCGTTCTCGTCGGGTATGGCGTGAAGCTGGGCCGGACCACACGCCGGGCCCGCAAGACGCCGGGCGCCGCGGCGGCTGCCGCGTCCGCCACCTCGGCCGAGTCCGCGCCGGCGGCCGCGACCGGGCCGGTAGTCACCGAGTCCGCGGTGGCCGCC
>JBOHCP010000039.1:0-14891 GCA_050698875.1 Streptosporangiaceae bacterium
GCATACGGCAACAGCGATCTGGCCGCGCCGCCGGCACGCCGGGTGTTTGCATCTCGGCCAAGGTCAGTCATGAAGCGGCATGTCTCCTGCAGTTCGAACTGGCATGCCGCGCCGATTCGCAGTGCTGTCCGAATCTGGTCGATTTCAGGGAGCCAGACGGGGAGCCAACCGCCGCAGACGCCGGGCGGTGGCAAGCGACGTCTAGCCGCGTTTGCACTGCTCAACGCCGCATCGAGCCTCGTCCCTGGACCGGGTCTCCGCCCGCGCAGCGTCAGTGCTCAGGGGCCGCGGCCAGCGTGGCCGTCCCGGCGTTGTTAGTTAGCTGATGTTGTCCCAGCTATTCGTGTTGAACTACTCGTCGAACGTGGCGACGTACGCATCTGCTCGTCGCTACCGCATGCGTTTTATGGCCGCCTCGCGCCACATCTGGACGTCCGCGCGCTCAGCGATGGCCAGCGAGTGCTGGTAGTGGGCCTCCGAGCTGGGGAGGCCGAGGTAGCGGGCGATGTCGCCGAGGATCTGGGCCACGGGCCAGAGGGTTATCAGCATCGTGTCGGCCCCAGCGGGCCGGCCGGCGTAGGGCAGCAGCGCCCGGTAAGCGGATTCGGCGTGTTCGCGGTCATCAAGAGCGATCGCAAGCAAGCCACGGATGCCGGTCAGGAGCAGCCAGCGGCGGTCCTGGCGAATCGGGCCGAGGGGGGTGGCCACGCGTGCCTCGGCGGCGCGGCCCGTTGCGGCGAGCCCGAGCGCGTGCAGTTCTGGAAACAGGCTAGGCGTACGCGGGTCACCGCCTTGCTCGGCCGTGATCTCCGCCATCCGGTCCTGCATGATCAGCACGGATGACCGGCCGAGGATCGCCAGCCCGGCCGCGTGCTGCGGCCCCAGCCCGAGGCGGTCCATCTCCGCGCCCGCCCGCCTGTAGAACTCTGCAGCAGCCGGGTCGCCGCGCAGCGCCGCCCGCGTCGCGCGGTAGATGCTTACGGCGGCCGCGACGGTGGGGAGGTCGTAGCGGTCGGCGATGCCCGCGGCCTGGTCCGCGTGCTGGTCCGCCGCGGCGAAGTCGGCGGTGCCGCAACTGCCAGCCATGAGCATCATGTGGGCGAGCGCCTGGGCGGTCACAGGCTTCGAAGGTAGTGAGAGCAACTCGGCGCCGATACGCAGCCGCTCGTCCAGCCCGTCGTGCCGGAAGCTCAGGCACTGGACCCAGCGGCCGCCGAAGGCCATGGTCAGCAGGAAGGGGTCACCGAGGCGCCGGGCCATCGCTACCGAGTCTGCGGCGGCCTGATAGCCGCGCTCGGAGTCGCCATCCGCGAGTTCGAAGGCCAGCGTGACGAGCAGGCGACAGCTCAGCGGGTGATCGCCCGGTGGCAGCCGGGTCAGCGTCTGCTCGACCGTGCCGACAAGCTCATCGTCGGTTTCGCCGTATTCGCGGAAGAACCAGGCCCGCGGCACGTCGAACGCTGTGATGACCCGGGCAAGCAGGACCGGGTCACCGAGCTGCAGCGCAGTGCGGATGGCATCTCGCCGATAGGAGCGGGCGCTGCGCAACTGCCCGGCCTGGGAAAGTGCGCCGACCAGACCGAGCAACAGCTCCAGCCGGTCTCGGGCTGGGGTGTCGCGAGCCTGGCCGAGACACGCGAGGGCCTGTTCCCACAGCCCGACGGCCTCAGGGAAGGCGAAGTGCAGCTCTGCCTGCTCAGCTGCGAGTCGGCTGTACCGGGCTGTGTGCACCGGGTCGGTGGCTGCCGCGGCGAAGTGGTAGGCGAGGGCGGCCACGTCGCCAGGCCGGTGCGCTTCGATGGCCTCAGCCGAACGGGCATGCAGCCGAGACCGGCGCAACCTGGACAGGCTCTGGTACAGAGTGTCGCGAACCAGCGCATGCGCGAACCGGACCTGGCCTGGTCTCGGCTCGATCACCAGGCCGGTGACCAGCCCCGCCTCGACGGCGTCGGCGAGCACGTCCTCGTCGGTACCGGCAACGTACCCGAGCACGTCGACGTCGGTCTCAATGCCGAGGACCGCCGCCTGCCGAAGGATCGTCTGGGCGCTTGCCGGCAGCCTGGCGATCCGCCGGAGTAGAACGTCCCGGATTCCGGCGGGCACCTCAGACGATGCGGCAAGTTCACCTTCGGAGTCGAGGAGCCTGGCCGTTTCCCTGATGAAGAACGGATTGCCACCGGTGCGTTCGGTGATGACTCGCACCGTTGTTTCGTCGACAGGGCGGGCGCATGTTGCCCTGATCAGTTCACCCGCTGCCACCGGGTCCAGTCCGGTCAGCGCGAGCCGTACCGGTTCGCGGATTGCCAATGCCGCGAGCAGGTCATGGAGCCGCTCGTTCACCTCGGCGGGACGGTAGCTAGCCAGCACGATTATTCTGGCCGCCGCATGTTCCGCCGTGAGGTCGGCGAGGATCGCCAGGGTCTCACCGTCCGCGCGGTGCAGGTCGTCGAGGACCACCAGCAGCGGCGCGGTGCGGCTGACGTCCCGAAGGTAGGAGCGGACGGCTCGGTGCAGCCTGAACCGGGCGGCCGCCACATCTGCGTCGCCGGTCGGCGTGTCGGTCAGCAGGATGGCCAGGCCCTGCGGATCGGTCGGCGGAACCGTGCGCTCCAGATGCCGGAGGACCTCGGCCCACGGCCAGCCCGCAGGGGCGCCTTCGCCTTCCGGGCAGCGCCCGGTGGTCACTATCCAGCCCTCGGCGGCCAGCTGCCGGCTCACCCGTTCAGCTAGCACGGTCTTGCCTGCGCCGGCCTCGCCCGTTACAAGCACCATCCGCATCCGGCCCGCCGCCGCCTCCAGCGCGGACTTCTTTACCTGGTCCAGCTCATACTCGCGGCCGACGTACACGCTCGTCCCGGCCAGCGCCAGCTCGCTGATGTCGGGCGCATAGGCGGCCGCGCCGAACAGCCGCAGCGGCGCAGCGGCGACCGCAGACAGGTGCGGGGCCTGGGCCAGAATGCCTTCTTCCAGCTCGCGCAGGGCCTTGCCGGGGTCGACGCCGAGGTCTTCGGCTAGCCGCGCCCGGGCACGGCGCAGCGCCCCGAGAGCGTCGCCCTGGCGGCCCGACTGGTAGAGCGCCAGCGCGAGCAGCCGCCATGCCTCCTCGCGCAGCGGATGCTCGGCGGTCAGGCGGCTCAGGTCGGCGACGGTCTGCGCCGGGCGGCCCAGCCGCAGCGCTGCGTTCGCCCGTATTTCCATGGCCGTCAGGCGCATTTCGTCCAGCCGCGATGCTTCCAGGTCCGCCCACGGCAGGCCCGCGAACTCCTGGAAGGCAGCACCGCGCCAGGCCGCCAGCGCCGACGACAGCCGGGCGTGCGTGGCGGCGGGATCGTTCAGCGCTGGGGTCTGATGGACCTCTTCCTCGAACGACCAGGCATCAACCAGGTCATGGTCCAACCGGACCGCATAACCCGGCGGGGAGGTAACCAGCACGGCTGCCGGGGCGCGGGCAGGACGGCCGGGCTCAAGCGCCCGGCGCAGGTGAGAGACATAGGACTGCAACGCGGCGATCGCTCTGGGGGGTGCCTCGTCGGCATACAGATCTTCTATGAGCCGGTCAGCGGAGACCGCCCGGCCGTGCTCGGCAATCAGCCGCGCCAGCACGCACCGCTGCCTCGGCCCGCCCAGGTCTGCCGCAACGCCCTCAACGGTGACCTCCAGCGGGCCGAGCACCTGAACGGCGATCACGGGCAACCTCGCGGAGAGAGCGAATCAGCCCCCACCCTGACGCGTCAGCAACCGGGCCGCAAGTCCGCCGCAAGTCAGCCACCAGCGCGCTGGGCGATGCTCGGGGCGTGACCACCAGACGGCCATTCATCCGCGGAACCAGGGCGACGCGGGAGCCCGAGCCCGAACTGGCGGGCATAGTCGTGATCCACCGGGCGATGCGCCAAGACTTGCAGCGGCTCGCCTCCTGCCTGGCCGAGATCGCAAGCATTGGAGCACCGTGCGTCCAGTCGCGCGCCATCAGCCGGTACGCCGCTGCGCTGTTCGCCGAGATCTGCCGGCATCAGGCCAACCAGGACAACATCCTCTGGCCTGTGCTCGCCGCAGCCGCCGGGCAAGCCGTCGACCTGATACCGCTGACCGACGACCACCGCGATATCGAGGCAGCGATCGGCAGCACCCGTCGGGCCTTGGCTGCCTTCGGCGCAAAGCCCGATGCTGTTGCAGTGCTGCTCGCTTCGGTTAATGGAGTTCGCGACATGCTCGACGAGCACATCGCCGACGAAGAACAGCAGATCTTGCCGATCATGACTCGCTACCTGCCCGCCGATGCCTACCGGCGATGCGAGATGCAGGCCCAGCGGAAAGCTTCGCTGAACAGCCTGCGGTTCTCCGCGCCGTGGCTGGCGCGCTTCGCACAGCCGGATGAGCTGCGCCGGATCCGGTCTAGCTACGGCTGGCCAGCCCGCCTCTTGCTCACTGCAGCCAGGTACAACTACGCCCGGCTGGAACGACAGGCGTTCGGCGCCAGTCTGGCCCGCCATCCGGATGCGCAACGTGCGTAATCACGCGTTTCGCTCGCCACGAGGAGAAGACATGCCTAGCAGAACCGACGGACTCAGTGAACATCGGGCGTGGCCCGGCAATGCGACGGCTGCCGAGCCGGCGACGGGTGTGGCGGCCTTGTCGGTCCAGAACCTGAGCAAGCGCTTTGGTGACCGGGTTGCGTTTGAGAACGTGTCGTTTGAGGTTGGCCAGGGTGAGGTGTTCGGCTTCCTCGGCCCCAATGGTGCAGGGAAGACAACGACCGTGCGGACCCTGGGCACGCTGATAGCTCCGACGTCGGGTTCGGCGACTGTCGCCGGGATCCCGCTCACGCCGGAGAACGGGGTGGCGATCCGGCAGCGGATCGCGGTCATGCCCGAGTCGCCGGGCCTGTACCTGCGGCTGAGCGTGGCCGAGAACCTGGAGTGCTTCGCCGAGCTGTACGGGATACCCGACCCGGCTGAGCGCATTGACCGGGCGCTGCGGGCGGTCAGCCTGGCCGGGCGGGCCGACGATGCGTGCGGCTCGCTGTCCAAGGGCCTGCGCCAGCGGGTCGCGCTGGCGCGGGCGCTGCTGCCCGACCCGCAGGTGCTGTTCCTGGATGAGCCGACCGCGGGCCTGGACCCGGTCGCCGCCCACGAGGTGCACGAGCTGATCGACGGGCTCCGTCAGCGCGGCGTGACGATCTTCCTCACCACCCACCGGCTGGAGGAAGCCGAGCTGCTGTGCGACCGGGTCGCGATCCTCAACACCACCCTGCGCACGATCGGCCGGCCCGCCGAGCTCCGGGACCAGCTGTTCGCCAGGACCCTCACCATCACCACCCTCGCCCCGCTGCCCGACCCAGGCCGCGTCCTTTGCGGGCTGCCCGCGGTCGAAGGCTGGCACCAGGACGGACCCGCCGCCTACGTGCTGGCGGTGTCCGACCCCGCGGCCGCCGCCCCGGCGGCCACCCGCGCGATGGTCGCAGCCGGCGCCGACGTGCTGTCGATCAGCCAATCGCAGCACTCGCTCGAGGAGGTCTACTTGCAGCTCATCAGCCACGACCAGGAGGCACACCGCAGATGAACACCAGCAGCCGCCGCGTGCGGGCCATCTACCACAAGGAACTCCGCGAGTACCGGCGCAAGCACTCGATCGTCGCCGCGATGGCCATCTACCCGCTGCTGTTCCTCATCCAGCCCATGATCACCATCTTCACCCTGCCCGCCTCCTCAGCCGGCCAGATCGCCAACCACCATGAACTGCTGTACCTGCTGGCCATCCCGGCGCTCGTGCCCGCAACCCTGTCCGCCTACGCCGTCGCCGGCGAGCGCCAGCAGGGCACCCTAGAGCCGGTGCTGACCACGCCGGTCCGCCGCGAGGAGTTCCTGCTCGGCAAGGCCCTGGCCGTGCTCGCCCCCTCGATCGCGATCTCCTACACGGTGTTCGCCATCTTCGCGGCCTGCCTCGAGCTGTTCGCCCAGCCCGGAGTCGCCCCCGCCCTGCTCGCGGGCCCCGACGTGCTCGCCCAGCTGATCTTCACCCCGCTGCTCGCCGGCTGGTCGATCTGGCTTGGCATCGCCATCTCCACCAGGGTCAGCGAGATCCGCGTCGCCCAGCAACTCGGATTGCTTGCCAACCTCCCATCCGTCGCCGTCACCACCCTCGTGGCAGTCAACCTCATCCACCCCACCCTCGCCCTCGCCGCCGGCGGCGCCGCCCTGCTACTCATCCTCAACCGGCTCGGCTGGCGACTCGCCGCAACGCTCTTCGACCGCGAGCGCCTCATCCTCGGCACCCGCTGAGCGGCTACGCGACCCGATGAAAGGACGTGGTCAGCCCAGCAGGCGCTTAACTCCTGCGCCCATACCGGGCATGATCAGCAGCATGATCGGACGGGTGCACCATGTGGTTCTGGACTGCCCGGACCCCGCCGCCATCGCCACGTTCTACTCGGCGCTGCTGGGGCTGCCGGTGACATACCGCGACGACGACTGGGTTGTGGTCGCCGCCAACGACACGTCTTCTGGCCTGGCATTCCAGCGTGCTCCAGGTAACCAGCCCCCGACCTGGCCCGATCCCGCGGTGCCCCAGCAGTTCCACCTCGACATCATGGTCGAGGACGTCGCAACCGCAGGCCCACAAGTGCTCGCGCTGGGCGCGGCAAAACTCCGCTGCGAAAACGTCTATGCCGATCCGGCCGGCCATCCCTTCTGCCTTATCCAGCGGCCCCGATGGGCGCCGCCCAGTCCCGACGACGCCTGAGCCAAGGCCGGTCCAACCCCCACACCGCCAAGCGCAGCCACCGCTACCTCGCCAGGCCATGCCCAGCCAGGAGGCCAAAGCCACGCGGGCCGCTAACCCTGGTCATGCTGCCACTGCCGGCCCCGGACGATCCTTACGTTGAAGGTATTGGGGTATCCCCTCGTCCACGGCTCGGAACGCCTCGGCTGCGTGGCCGAATGCGAAGACGTGAGTGCACAGCTGTGCCAACGGTAGTTCGGTCAGCAGCTCGACGGTCTCCCGGCGGCTCCGCGACCGCGTCCAGGTCCCGGGCAGCCGGGCCGGCACCGTGGAAACCTGAGTGCTGCGGATGATCAGACGCCGCCGGTGGAACGCGCCGCCGAGCGGCAGCACCACTGGTTTGGTGCCGAACCACGACGCGATCAACAGGGTTCCCTCGTGGGCCAGCATGTTCAGCGCCATCGCTGGCGCATCCGGGTTACCGCTAGCGTCAATGACCAGCGGAACCCTCTCTTCCACCAGTTCCTCCGGTGCTGCGGCGGTGGCGCCGAGGCTGCTGGCCAAGGCGCGGCGCCACGCCTGCGGCTCGGCAAGCAGCGGCCGCCACCCGGAACGCTGCAACAGCAAGCTGGTCAACAGCCCGAGCACGCCGGCGCCGAGCACGATGACCCGGTCGCGATATCCGGTCCCGGCATCGAGCGTCACCTGCAACGCTGTCTCCACCAGCGGGAACAAGGTTGCGGACGCGGGATCGATGGCAGGCAGCGGAATCAGGTCATCGGCCCGCGCCGCGAATACGTCCTGGTGCGGATGGAACGCGAAAACCGCCCGGCCGGACTCCGCTACTTCGCCGACGCATGCATACCCATACGCGAAGGGATAGGAGAAGGTGCCGCCAAGCGCGCCGATCGTGTCGTCCAGCGCCAAGTCGGCGGGGACCTCGCCGCGGTACACCAGCCGCTCGGTGCCACCGCTGATGCCAGAGCACAAGGTCCGGACCAGGACCTCACCGGCAGCAGGCCGCGGCGTGGGCACTTCCCTGACATCCACGCAGCGCGGCGCGGTATGAAACAGTGCGCGGGGCGGCGAGGTTACGTTCGTAACAGCGGGTTCGGTCATGCGCGGTTTAGCCTCCTGCAGTAGACCGTTAGTAACGCCACGAAGCGCTCGGGTGCAGGCAGGTTAAGACACGGTGCCGCATGGCACTACCCATTGCGTTAGCTGTCTGGTGACCTCGGCGATGAGGTCATAGTCGCGGTCGTAATGCATGAGCGTTACTTGCTCTCGTTCTGCGACTGCGGCTATCAGCAGGTCGGGAAAGCCGACCGACCGCAGCTGCCCACTGCGCCACAGCACGGCCTGCACATCGAGGGCGCGGTGCCAGTCCTCGTCATGGGTGGCCAGCCATTCATAGCCTTCCTCCCGGTCGGCTCTGACCAGGTCAAACTCGCCACTGCTGCGGGTGGCCCAGCCAAGCTCCAATTCGATGACCCCGCAGGTCGCGACCAGCCCAGTCTCAATCAGCGGGCCTAAGACGGCCGCTACCGGCGGCCGGTTCAGCCGGGCCAGCGCGCTGGTATCGGCGAGGTGGCTCGCTACTGCTGCCATGCGGCGCGCATCACTTCGTCGTCCGCAAGGTCGGACAGCCCGCCGGAGATGAGGCGCTGCAGATCCCGGCGCCGGGCAGCCAGGGCCGTGACCTGGCGCAGGGCGGCGTTGACAGTGTCCTTCTTCGTTTCGGTCTTCAGGACCTTCTGCGCAGCCGCGAGCTGCTCCTCGTCTACGTCAATCAAGGTCTTGGCCATCGAGGCCGCCTTCCCGCCGCCAGTATATCCAAGTGGGCCGACCTGGGATATACTCGCGCTCTCGCCTCACCGATCTACCCCTACCTGGCGGGAAGCGGGAACTCTCTTTGCTGATGTGCCCAGGCCGCATCCACTGGAGCGTGTTTCTAGCACGGTCTTCTCGAATGGGACTCTCGGGGTCCTAGATTATCGAGACCGGCACCACCAGCTACCGGATGGCCCACGCCCGCAAGAAGAGCGCCGCCAGCTGACCAGCTACCAGCGGCACGTGCCTGGCCGGTACAGTCCTGGGAATGCTGGTCTCTGACCTGAATCACTTCCTCGACCTGCCCCCCGACACGCCCGGTCCGGCACGCCGGCTGGCCGGGCACCTGAGCAATATCGTCCGGGCCGCCACAGCCGGCGACGCCGGGACCGCCTGGGAAAGCGCGCTGCCCTGCCGGCGTCGGCCTGCCCGGCGCCGCTGCACGGGCCGGATGATCGTGCTCCGGACCGACGCGGAGGCGCCGATCCGCTGGCAGTGCAGCGTCTGCGACGACGAGGGCGTAGTCAGCAACTGGGAAGACTCGCCGTTCGACCTGCGCCGCCGGCACCTCACCCTCGCCAAACCCGTCAGACAGATCACCATCGCCGATCAGATAGCAGCAGCGCTACGCGATCTGCAGTTGCTGGACACTGACTGCGAGCGCGTGGTGTTCACTATCCGCGCCAGCAACGAGCACGCCATCCTCGCAGCCACCGACGACGACCTGGACGAGCTGATCGGGTTCGTGGCCGCCGAAGCCAACCGCGAACCCAGCCGGAGCCGCCGGCAGCGACTCGACGCCGCATTCGACGCGCTCAGCACCGCAGCCCAGACTCCTGGCGGCTGGTGATCCCGATGGCCCTGCCCGAGCTCGACATCGCACGAGTGCAGCGGTGGTGCGCCGCGCGGGTGCCCGAACACGCCCGCCACCAGGTCCGCGTCGAGTGCCAGCGCCCCGAGGCACCTCACAATCGTCGAGCGGCGACCGCCCTGCGGGAGGGCTGACCTACGCTGGCGGTATGACAGAACCAGCGCGTCACTCGCGGATCGAGGACGTGCATGAGATTGCCATGAACATGCCGCACGTCAGCGTGATCTACGGCAACCACGGCAAGCCTGTGTACCAGGTCGGCGGCAAGTCATTCATCTTCTTCCGCAACCCGCGTCCGGACGCCACCGACCCGGATACCGGCGAGCGCTACCTCGACGCGATCGTGTTCTGGGTCGAATCAGAAGCCGACAAGCTGGCAATGATCCAGGACGAGCGGTCGCCGTTCTTCACCACATCTCACTTCGACGGCCACCTGTCGGTGCTGATCCGCGGTAGCCGGATCGGCGAGCTCACAATGCAGGAGCTGACCGAGGTCGTGCAGGACGCCTGGCTGTGCCGCGCGTCGGCCAAGAGGGCTGCAACCTGGCTCAGCGCGCACGGCGGTGAGCAAGCGCAGTCGTGACCGGCTAGCCGGCATCATCGCCCAGGCTGCGGCTGGCTGGCTGTTGCGTGCGGGCCCTGCCGACTGGGCGGAGCTTGCCCGGGCGTGGCTTCAGCGGGCGGACGACCGCGGGCCATGACGGCCTGCGCAGAACGCTGACTCACAGCATGACCTGACCGACGAGGCGCTGGACAAGGTGCGCCTCGGTCACCGAACTGGTGAGCCCCGGACGCCTTGTGGCCGGGGCTCGGGGTCAGCATAACTCGCGAGCCGCGGTCGCGCACCGGTCAGATTTGCCGCGGGAGAGCGGCTTCGCCAGCACGTCGAAAACGAGGTCATGCCGCCGGGGAATGCCGAACCGCTCGTCGCCGTACGGGAACGGCCGCCGCTCCCCCGTCCGCCGGTATCCGCGCCGCTCGTACCACGCGATGAGCTCTGCTCGCTGGGCCAGGACGGTCATGACCATGGTCGTCGCGGCCCACTCGTCACCCGCGATGCGCTCGGCCTCGGCGAGCACCTGCCGGCCCACTCCCTGACCCTGCCCGCCAGGCCGTACGGAGAACATCCCGAAGTAGGCCTCCGCGGCCGGGCGCTGCTCGAGCTGACAGCAGGCCACAAGATGCCCGGCGACCTCGGACAGCAAGACGGTGCTGCCCGGCGCGCCCAGGATCGCCGCGACCGCCTGAGTGTCGGTGCGCTGGCCGTCCAGCAGGTCAGCCTCGGTAGTCCAGCCGACCCGGCTGACGTCGCCGCGGTAGGCGGACTCGACGAGCGCCACGATGGCCGGCACGTCGGCCTCGCCCGCGCGCCGGAACGTCAACGTCACGCGCTGTCTCCGCGTGACCGCCCGCTGCGCTGGCTCTCGGAGACGACCCCCCGAGACCCGCCGCCCTGCTGCCGCATGGTCTCGGCCAGGTTCTCCAGCGCCGGCAGCGCCTCTGTGAGCGCCGCCACCTGTTCGGCCGGCAGCAGCGCCAGGCACTCAGAAACCGCCGCCGCGCGGCGCGCCTTGACCTTCTTGTCGACGCGGCGACCTGCCGCCGTGCTCAGCACGGACACGCTTCGCAGGTCGGCCGGCTCGGGCGTCCGGGTGATCAGGTTCATCTCGACCAGTCGGCCGATGACGCGGGACAGCATGGTGGGATTGATCCGCTCCCGCTCGCCCAACTCGGTGAGTCCCAGCGGCCCGCGCGCCACGATGAGGCCGAGCGCAGACGCCTGCGAGGGCGTCAGGCCCTCGCCGGTCGACGAGGCGTTGAGCTCGCGGGCCAGCTTGCTGATTACCCCGCGGAGGCGAATCGCGCCCTCGTCGTCCATGCGGAGATCCTACCGTCCTCAACTAATTGCCTGCCGGCAAGCAGCTTAGGGCAAGTAATGCACAAAAGCACCGTGTTAACCGTACGATTCCGGAATAGCGAGCGGCCGGCTTAGACTCCCCAGGTGAGCGCCGCTTCGCCCAGTCCGGCACGGCAGAGCGCGCACACTGCCGGCACGTTAGTCAGGCCACGTGTCAGCCGGGTGCTGTCGGCGGCCTACCACCGCCGGGTAACGCTCGTGATCGCCGGCGCAGGTTACGGCAAGACCACGGCGCTGGCCGAGATCGCCGTCACCGGTGCCGCCCGCTGGGTCCGGCTCAGGCCGGCCGATGCCCAGGCAGAGTCGCTGGCCGGTCGCGTCGCTGCCGCGCTCGGCGAGCCGACCTCCCCCGGGCGCTCCGCCATCGCCGCGGCGACCGGGTCCGACGATCGCACGGTTCTCGCCGAACGGCGCGCCGCCCATCTCTGCGAGCTCGCCGACCAGCTGCCCGCGGACCTGCTCTTGATCCTCGACGGCGTTGAGCACGTGGCCGGCGACAATGCGGCGACTCACCTGCTGCGAGTGCTCGCCCTCGAGGCGCCGCCGCACCTGCACCTGGTGCTATCGGGCCGCAGCCTGCCCGAGCTCGGCCTCGGCGGCGCGGAGGGACGAGGCGAGCTGCTGGAGGTCGCGGCACCCGACTTGAGTTTCACGGTCGTCGAGTCAGCTGAGCTCATCGAGCTGCGGCTGAGCGAAGCCGCCAGGCCGCTCGCACCGGCGTGCTGGTCGCTGACCGCAGGCTGGCCGGCTGCGCTGCAGTTGCTGCTTGACCGGCTGGAGCGACTCGATCCCGGCGACCGGGCCGGCGCGCTCGAGCATCTGCGGCGAGGCCGCGGCCAGCTGTGGCGCGCGTTCGCGCGTGGCCTCATCGGCGACGAGCAGCAGGCCGCCGGGCAGGTCCTGCTGGCCGCCTCGCTCGCGCCCCGGGTCGACGCCGGGCTGCTCGGCGGCGCCGACGTGACCACGACCTCCGATGACCTCGCCAGTCTGCGAGAACGCGGGCTGCTCGTCGAGGCGGGCGAGCCCGGCAGCTACCGGCTCTCGCCGGTGCTGATCGACGCGGTGGCCGCGCGGGCCGGGCCGGCCGAGTCCACGAGGCTCCGCGGCCGGCTTGCGGACTGGCTGGAGGAGCACGCCCGGCTGGAGGAAGCTCTCGAGTGCCACGCCGCAGGAGAGGCCGACACCGCCCGGTCGTTCCTCACGCGGCGCGGGCCAGCCCTCATCAGGAGTGGCGCGGCCGCACGCGTGCTTGAGGTGCTGCGGGCTCACGGCACTGGCGGCGACCCTGGCCTCGACGCAGTGCTGGCCGAGGCGCTGCAGGCGGTCGGAGAGTGGGATGCCGCGATCGACCTGTTCTCCCGCGTCGAGCGGTCGAGCGGCGGAGGTGCGCTGCCCGCGGGTATCGCCTGGCGTTACGGCGTGCTGCTCTACCTGCGGGGAGACTCGGCCGCAGCCGCGGCCACGCTGACGGCGGCGCACGACCCGTCCGCGCCGGGCGCCGATGCCGCGATGGTGTCGGCGTGGCTGAGCACGACGTACTGGAACCAGGGCCAGGTCGACGCGGCGGACGATCTCGCCAGGACGGCGCTGCATCAGGCAGCAGAGAGCGGAGACTCGTGCGCGGTGGCCGCCGCGCATGTTGCCCTCGCCCTTGCCGCCGCCAGCCGGGGTGAGCGGGAGCGCAACGAGCGTGAGTATCGACTGGCGCTCGCGGCGGCGAGCGACGGCGGCGACCGAGTTCAGCTCGCCCGCATCCACGCCAACCTGAGTTCCCGCGCGCTCGAGAACGGCGACTACGCCCGCGCCATCACCGAAGCGGACCGAGCGCTCGAGACCGGCTCGGGTCACCGGTTCTTCGCCGCACTCGCGCTGATCAACAAGGCCGATGCACACCTGCGCCTTGGCCAGCTCGGCGACGCGCGCGCGGCCATCGCGGACGCCGACGGCATCTGCGCGGCCCTCGGGACGTTACTCGCGGCTATCCCCCAGGTCCTGTCAGGCGAGCTGTACCGCCAGCGCGGAGACCTGGTGCGAGCCCGCAGCGCGTTCGAGCGAGCGCAGGCGCTCGCCGAAGCGGGCGACGATGCGCACACCCTGGTAGCTGCGCTCTGCGGCCTCGCCAGGGTCATCGCCGCAGAGGACCTGGCTGCGGCGCGCAAGGCCGTGGCTGACGCGCTGGCCAGGGCGACGGGCCTCGAACGTGCGGCCGCTCTGTGCGCCGCCGCGGAGGTGGAGCTGCGGGGCAGGGACAACCTGGCTGCTGAAGCCTTCGCCCGGCAGGCCGAGGCACAGGCGCGCGCCACGGCAGACCGAGCCGCTCTCGCCGAGTCACTGGAACTCCAGGGAGTGGCGCTCGGCGAGGCCGGCGAAGCGCGGCTGCGCTCCGCCATCGACCTGTGGGAGGACGTCGGCAATCCGATCGCAGCGGCACGTGCTCGGCTGGCCCACGCCATCCTCGCCGACGATCAGCGCACCGCGGCCGCCATCCGGCAGGAAATCGGCGCGATGGGTGTCGCGCCCGATCTCGGCGGGCCCGGCCTGCTGGCGGCCGCCGCGCCGGGCATGGCTGAGGTGGCCGTGGTCGCTCTCGGGCGGTTCGCGGTCCTGCAGGCTGGCGAGCCAGTCCCGCTAGCCGCCTGGCAGTCCCGCAAGGCCCGCGACCTGTTCAAGCTGCTGGTCGCTCGCAAGGGCAGGCCGCTGACCCGCGAGGCGGCTGCCGAGGCGATGTGGCCCGACGAGCCGCCCGACGCGCTGAGCAACCGGCTGTCGGTCGCCCTGAGCACCATCCGCAAGATCCTGGATCCGCAGCGGCGCCACCCGCCCGACCACTACGTCGTATCCGACGCCCGGACCATCGCGCTTCGGATTGGCAACATCGACATCGATCTCATCGAGTTCCTGCGCGTCACCGACAGGGCCGCCGAGCTCATGGCCAGCGGCGACCGCGAGGCTGCGGAAGGACCGCTGCGCCGGGCCCGACAGCTGTATGCGGGCGACTTCCTCGAGGAGGACCTGTACGAGGAGTGGGCGGGCGAGACGCGCGAGGACGCGCGCACCAGGGTGCTCATCGTGCTGCGCATGCTGGCCCGGCTGGCCACCGACCGGGGTGATGACGAATCAGCCGGCCAGTATCTGGGTCAGCTGCTTGAACGTGAGCCCTATGACGAGGACGCGTGGCTGTCGTTGGTCGCTGGCCAGCGCCGCCTTCGCCGTCATGGCGAAGCGCGCAGGCACTACGCCACCTACGCCCGGCGCATGGGCGAGCTTGATGTGGTCCCGGTCGCGCTGGCTGACGCCTCCGACTCGCGACCTTAAGGCGGCCTTCAGGCAAGCCAAAGTCCGGCCCGGATAGTCGGGGGTGCCAGACCTACATCCGGGGAGGACTAACCATGTCGCGTCACCACATTGCCCTGATCGCCGTGCCGGCTGTGCTACTGCTCGCGGCTTGCAGCTCGTCCGGCCATCCGACCGCGCCGCCGACGTCCCCGGCCCGCGCCGCTGCGGCCAGCGCGCCTCCGGCTGCGGCGCCGGCCGGCGCCGCGACGACCTCGAGCG